>CAZLHZ010000058.1:0-9474 GCA_964559285.1 uncultured Actinomycetes bacterium
GCGAGGGAGTGAGCCAGCCGAAGACCTTCGACCCATCCTCCATCTGGATGCCCACTGCTCCCGCCTCGCCAACCAGCGGCTTGGTGGACTCCCCGGTCGTGGGCTTGCGCAGCACACCACGCTCGTCGGGAACAGCTCCATCAAGCTCGGCGTCGGTGAGCGGGCGCTCATCCTGACGATAGAGGCCCTTGGCAACCTCGTAGGCACCGTAGCGGCGCATGAACTCCAGCGGCGTCATCCCCAGCGACTGGGCCTTCTGCGGAAGCCCGGGAACGTTGTTGTCAAAGATGTAGCCGTAGTAGTCGTCCACCGACATTCGATCGCCGGGACGGCCCGGTGCCTCAAAGTACTTCCGGATCCCCATGGAGCCGTCGGGGTCGATGCGCCAGGACAGATCGAACCAGAACTCGGTCTCCTCCCACACCTCGCCCGGGTTGGTGTCACGGGTGTCGGACACCTTGTCACCCATGCGCTCTGCGGCAACGCGCACGACTGGCTGACGGAAGCCGAGCCAGCGGCCGCTGTACTGCTCGTAGGAGTGTGTGTCGTGCCGCTCCGTGCTGTGCCCCATCGGCAGGATGTAGTCGGCATAGATCGCTGTCTCACTCCAGGTCGGGGTCATGGCGACGTGGCAGCCGACGAGGTTCTCGTCGGACAGTGCCTCAATCCACGTGAACCCGTCAGGATTGGTCCAGACCGGGTTGTAGACGCGGGTGAAATACGTGTCGACCTTGCCCCGGCCCTCAAGGAGGAAGTGCGGCAGCAGAATGGACAGCTCGTTGGTCGACAGCGGGTATTCCAGCGGCCAGATGAGCTCGTTCCAGGAGTTGTGACCACCCGGCATGTTCGGACCGTGCGGGATGAACTTGTTCCATCCGTTGGGGCTGGTGCCGCCCTCGACCCCGACGCTGCCGGTGAGCACGGTGAGGAAGAAGAGGGTTCGTGCGATCTGCCAGCCACCGAGGTTGCCCGCAGCCGCACCGCGCCAGATGTGCGCTGCGAGCTTGCCCTGGCAGCCGGCGATGATCGTGGCTACCCGCTGGACCTGACTGACCGGGATCCGGCCCTCCTGTGCGGCGAACTCGAAGGTGTACTGCGCATAGTCCTCGGTGAGTGCGCGCTTGAACTCCTCGAAATCGCCCTGGGGCGCCTGCGGGTGCAGCGCCGCCATGTAGTCGGTCCAGTTGACCCAGCGCTGGATGTAGTCCCAGGCCACCTTGCCTGACTGCAGGATGTGGGAGGCAGCCGCGAGGAGCAGCGCGGCCTCGCTGCCCGGCCACGGCGAGACCCACTCATCAGCGTGCGAGGCGGTATTCGACAGGCGCGGATCAATGACGACGAGCTTGGCGTTTCCGCGCACCTTGGCGTCCATGATGCGCTGGGCGTGCGGGTTGAAGTAGTGCCCGGACTCCAGGTGGCTGGACAGCAGCAGGATGACATTGGCATTGGCATGGTCCGGTGACGGGCGGTCGAAGCCGCCCCACATCGTGTAGCCGAATCGCGCACCGGATGAGCACACATTGGTGTGCGTGTTGTGTCCATCCACGCCCCAGGCCATGAGGACACGCTCGATGAAGCCATCCTCACCGTGTCGGCCGACGTGGTAGACGACCTCGTTGTTCCGGCCCTGCTGGATCGCCGTGCGGATGCGGGCACCAAGGTCGTCCAGGACCTCGTCCCAGGAGACGCGCTCGAATTGCGCACTGCCACGCGGGCCGACTCGCTTGAGCGGGTAGAGGATGCGCTCCGGGTCGGTCGTCTGGTTGATGGTTGCCGGCCCCTTTGCGCAGTTGCGCCCCCGCGATCCGGGATGTGCCGGATTGCCCTCGACCTTGAGGACCTCGCGGGTCTCCTTGTCGACGTAGGCCAGCAGCCCGCAGGCGGACTCGCAGTTGAAGCAGGTGGTGGGCACGAGCATGTAGTGGCGCCCGACCTTGCGCGGATGGGCTTTGGCGTCGTACATCACGACGTCGTCCCACTGCTCGACCGGCGGGTAGTTCGACACCGTCTCACGGACCCGAAGGCCGTGATGCTCCGGACGGTCGGCGCTGACAGCTGTCGCGGCCGGAGTGCCGACAGCGGACTTCTTCGACTTCTTCACAGCGGTCCCTTCACACCTCAGGAGAGCGGCGGATCCTGCGCCGCCATGACGAAGACACGCTCGTGCGCCAGCAGCGCGAACTGGACGATGAGGCCCGCAAGCACTCCCCACCAGACCGGACCGCCGAGGGCCACCGGCAGCGCGATCAGCGCACCGACGAGCGCCAGGCCCACCGATCCAGTCCAGAAGAATCTCGCGTAGCGACCGCGGGTGATCGCGTGCGCGGCCACCTCGGCATTGCGGGTCTGGTGGCGACCACCGAACTCGACCCACGTGATGAGCAGGTGAGCGACGACACCGACGATGAGCGCCCACGCGAGCCACGGCGCCAAGGCCGGGGCCAGCCAGGTGGACAGCGCGAGCAGGACGCCGCCGCCGACCATCGCCGCCTGGGCGATGAGGTGCCAGAAGAGCGCCGGGGACTGCCAGAGGTCTCGGCCCTCAGCCTGGCCGAAGAGGAAGGCCGTGTAGCCGGCCGTCATGACAGCAGCCGGAATCGCCGGCCAGGCCAGCCAGCCGATCACCGCGGTGAAGCTTCCCCAGCCGAGTGCCGTTGCCGCCCCGGCGAGGAACCACAGTCCGCCGATCGCCGCCGTGATCGCCAGGACAATTCCGCCCAAGGCCAGCCACGAGGTGAAGTTCGGCTTCGTGAGCAGGAACCAGAAGCGCTTCGGCTGCTTGAGATCCCACACGAGGAAGACAGCGGTCACGAACAGGAAGGCCTCACCGATGACCGGCGCGATCGTGGTGACCAGGATCGAGCGGTCAGGTGTGAGCAGCAGGAGCAGTGCGCCGAGGAGGAGAGCTCCCGCTGCGATGGACTTCGTCCACAGGTAGGTCCAGACCTTCCATCCCCACGGTCTGGGATGGGCGGTGTTGAGGGTGGTTCGGGCGCGCGTGAGCGGGTCGCCGGGCAGCTCTGCCGCCGTCTCCAGTCGCAGTGGGTCAGGCTGGGCCCAGAGGTAGCTGGAGTCCGCGGGAGCCGCGAGCGGGTCGAGCACCGACTGGTCTGCTCCCACGTAGTAGACATTGGGGCGCGTCCCCTGCTCAGGGGTGCGGACATTGATCGGCTCGATCGACAGGAACTTGCTGATCCCGCTGGTGGGGTCGTCGATGTCACCCATCCAGATCGATTCTGTGGGGCAGACCACCACGCACGCCGGCTCAAGACCCTGATCGATGCGATGAGCGCAGAAGTTGCACTTCGCCGCCGTGTTCGTGTTCGCATCGATATAGATGGCGTCATAAGGACAGGCCTGCATGCACATCTTGCAGCCGATGCATCGCTCGTTGTCGAAGTCGACGATGCCATCCTCGCGTGTGAAGAGTGCTGTCGTGGGACAGGCCTTCACGCACGGTGCGTCCGTGCAGTGGTTGCAGCGCATGACTCCCATGGCCCGAGTCGTCGAGGGGTACTCCCCCTTGTCGACGTACTTCACCCAGGTGCGGAACTGTCCGACGGGGATGTCGTGCTCGGTCTTGCATGCAACCGTGCAGGCGTGACAGCCGATGCAGGTCCGCTGGTCGATGGCAAAGCCATAGCGCATAGGTCTACTTCTTCCGGATTATGAAACTCAGGATGTCGCCTTCTTCGAAGGATTCAACCACTTCGTTTCCGGTCTGGCTCGCCCAGGCTGGAATGTCAGAACGCGCTCCGGCGTCGGTCGCCTGAATGAGAAGTGTCTGACCCGACTGCATCTCCTTCGCAGCCTTGGCTGTCATCAGGACGGGCATCGGGCACTTCTGCCCGCGCGCATCAACGGTGCGATCAGGATTCGTGGTCATTGCGGTGATCCTCTCAGATGAACAGGTTGATCTGGGACTTGGACATGCGTGCAAGGGCGGTGGCTGCACCAACGGGCTCACCGAGCCCATCGATCATCTGGTCAGGGCGGATGCCAAGGAGGTCCATGGTCATCTGGCAGGGCCACATGTTGACTCCCAAGTCCTGGCACATCGCAAACAGGTCCTCGGGCGGAAGGAGATTGCCCTTCTTGGCGACCTTGCGCATCATCCAGTTGCCCATGCCCCCCATGCTGTATCGGGACAGCTTGGCCCGCGTGAAGGACGGTCCGTTCATGCCGGCCAGCATCTTCGTCATGGCGTCGTGGCCGGTGATCCGCACATTCTCCTTCACGAGAGGAAAGAGCCCCCAGAATGTGTAGAACACCGTCACGTCCATGCCGGATGCGGCCGCGGTCGAGCTCAGGATCATCGTCGGCCAGAGCTTGTCCAGCTCGCCGCTGAAGGCGATGATCGTCATCATCTCCGGACCTTGCCCGGCCGAGCCGGGAGCTGAACCGAGAACTGCCTCGGACATGGGACCTCCTCTATGACGGCGCCGGCATGACGGAGCCTGATCTCCGTGCCTGCGCGAGCACCGTAGGCCTGACCGGAACCGTTGACAAGGACTTTCCCGGAAATGGTGTCGACTCGGTGACATCTGCATTAGCGTCTGCGCATATTCGAACGGGCGCACATGGGGAGAGGCCATGCCAGGAAGCATCACGAGCCGAGAGCTCTATGACGAGATTGACCGCGGGGAGGTGCCGTTCATTCTCGACGTGCGCAATCAGGATGAATACGCCGCGTGGCGCGTCGAGGGGACCCGCGAGGTCGCGATGCGAAACCTCCCGATCTGGCTCGCGGTGGAGCAGGTCGAGGCCCTCGCTCAGGAGCTACCCGACAACACGGTGGTGATCTGCGCTCATGGCAATGGAAGTGGTCTGCTACTGGAGATGCTGGCTGCCGAGGGTCGATCCGTGCGCAATCTCGAAGGGGGCACCGCCGCCTGGTCCGAGCTCCTTGTGCCGCAGCCTCTTGCCTGCCTGCCCGAGGCAATGGTGGGCTGGCAGGTCCTGCGCCCTGCGAAGGCGTGCATCTCCTACGTCATCGGGGTCCCGGGCGGACATGCCGTGGTTGTCGATCCAGCACGCTATCCCGATGCCTATCGAGACCTGGCTGGCAGCCGAGCCATGACCGTGACGCACGTCATCGACACGCATATCCATGCCGACCACATCTCAGGCGGCCCGGCACTGGCCGATCTCGTGGGTGCGAGCTACCACGTGCCGATCGAGGACGCCGGCCGCAGCTCCACGCTTCGCAACTCACCTCTGGCTGACGGGGCGGTTCTCGATCTGGGCGGCGAGTCGCTGCATGTGATCTCACTGAAGATGCCCGGCCATACTCCCGGCAGCACCTGCATCCATATCCCCGGGCACCTGCTGCTCACAGGCGACACGGTGTTCGTCCGCGGCCTGGGCCGACCCGATCTCACGGGCAGAGCTGAGGAGCTGGCTGCCGAGCTCTTCCACACGATCCACAACCGGCTCAGCCCTCTCGACCGTTCAACCGCGGTCCTGCCGGCCCACTGGACCTTTGCCAGTGAGATCAATGCCCAGGGCCTCGTCATGACGGACCTGGGCACGATCTTCGCCGCGACCCTTGTCTCCGAGCAGGACATGACTCGCTTCATCGACGAGATCATCACCTCCCTGCCGAGCGCCCCGGACACCTACGACAGGATCCGACTCGTGAACTCAGGAGCAGCAGCCTCGGCCGATGAGATCGAGATGCTGGAGATCGGCAAGAACCAGTGTGCGGCGTCCACGAGCATGTAGGCCACTGTTATAGGCAACAATGACCTGGGACGGAAGCCATCCCGTCGGCTGATGTGACGGAGGATCTATGGATCGCCAGACGTTCGACGAGCTCCATGAGCTTCACGCTCGCCTGTGCAAGGCGATTGCCGATCCCAAGCGTCTCCTCATCATCACCGAGCTCCGGAACGGGCCGCTGACCGTGGGCCAGCTCGCCGAGGCTCTCGAGATCAGCCAGTCCAATACCAGCCAGCATCTGGCCATCCTCCGCGAGCGCGGAATCGTTGAGGCACAGAAGGATGGGCTCAACGT
Source organism: uncultured Actinomycetes bacterium (assembly GCA_964559285.1). Classification (GTDB taxonomy): domain Bacteria; phylum Actinomycetota; class Actinomycetes; order S36-B12; family S36-B12; genus CAZLHZ01. The sequence goes on from CAZLHZ010000058.1 coordinate 6,016, forward strand.
CTACTACTCGCTGCGTGGCAAGAAGGTCGTCCGAGCCATCGACCTGCTTCGCGAGTTCATGGTCGAAGAGCTCGACGGGCAGCAGCGGATTCGACGGGCTGCGGTGAAGATCAGCAGCCAGTGACTCTCATCCTGCAGGTCGCTCAGTCCCTTCAGCTGGCCGCCACGGTGCGCAGGACGCGCAGTGCCACCGAGAGGGTGGCCAGTGAGATCGGATCCTGCTGGAAGACCTCGGCAAGTGTTGCCCGGGCCCGCCCCATGCTCGCTGACCGCTGACTCTCCCACGCCGCGATCCGCTGCTGCGGCGCCTCATGCGACGGAGTCGCTGATGCGATCGACTCCACAAGCGCCACCGCGATTCCATAGAGATCTCCGCGGAGTGCCTGCCGGGCCTGAGCAGTCCAGTGGTCCTCACGGGGAAGGCTCGTGATGAGCAGGAGCAGCCGATCGATGCCCACGTGCTCGGAGAAGGCAAAGTAGAGCGGCACGATCGTCGTCGGTGACTCGCCGATCCGACGGCACAGGTCATGGATGTCGAGCAGACTGAAGACGTCAAGCAGTGCCGCAACCTCAGCCGCCATGGCTGCCGGCGCACCCCCGGCCTCGAAGTCCTCCGTGGTGTGCCGCAGCCGTTCAGCCTCCTGCCCACGCATCGACGAGACGACGAGGCCGGCATGGTCCTGCACCGTGGAGCGGTAGTCCGCGATGGTCGTCGCCACGTCCAGATCTCCTCCGCGTGATGTGAGGAACCACCTCGTGCTGCGATCAAGCAGGCGTCGCAGTTCCAGATGCATCTTGATCTGTGTCGACGTGGGCACGAGGTTGTCCAGGTCATTGATCCGGCTGCGAAGCCGTGCGATGCCGAAGACCTCGATTGCTGCCATCGCAGCCCGGACGACCTCGACGCTGGTGGCGCCGTACTCCTCGATGACCCGGAAGACAAAACTGATGCCGCCGAGGTTGATCAGGTCATTGCAGGTGACGGTGCTGACGATCTCCTTGCGCAGGGGGTGCCGTGCGATCGCATCCGGGAAGCGCTGAGCACACTGCGGCGGGAAGTAGCGATTGACCACGGACGCGAAATACGGCTCATCGACGATCCGTGACGCGTTGAGCTCCGCAGTCAGCCAGATCTTCGAATAGGCCAGCAGGACCGCCAGCTCGGGTCCGGTCAGGCCTCGCCCCTCTGCTGCCAGGGCGGTGAGTTGGTCGTCATCCGGCAGGAACTCCAGTGCCCGGTCCAGCACTCCCTGGTCCTCAAGGAACTGGATGAGCCGCTGATGAACGGACAGCAGTGGTGCGGCCTGGGCTCGGGCATTGCCGAGTGTGAGATTCTGCCGGTAGTTGTCCAGCAGGACTAGCTCGGCGACATCATCGGTCAGCTCGCGCAGGAAGTCATTGCGCTGCGGGACGCTGAGCGCTCTCTCAGCCACAATTCCATCGAGCAGGATCTTGAGGTTGACCTCGTGATCGGAGGTGTCGACACCGGCAGAGTTGTCGATGGCATCGGTGTTCAGCCGAACTCCGCTGTGCGCGGCCTCGATCCGTCCCCGCTGGGTGAAGCCGAGGTTGCCGCCCTCACCGACGACCCGGCACCGCAACTCCCCGCCGGTGATCCTGATGGCATCGTTGGACTTGTCGCCAACCTCGGCGTTGCTCTCACTTCGAGCGCGCACATAGGTCCCGATCCCGCCATTCCACAGCAGGTCGACTCGGGACCTCAGGATCGCCTGGATGACCTCCTGCGGCGTTGCGGGCTCACCCGCGTTGAGATCGAGGATGCCGCAGGCCTGGTCACTCAGGGTGATGCTCTTAGCCGAGCGGGAGAAAACCCCGCCACCGGCCGAGATCCGCTCGCGGTCGTAGTCCTGCCAGCTTGACCTCGGCAGGGCGAACAGCCGCTGGCGCTCAGCAAGACTGGCGACTGGATCCGGACTCGGGTCAATGAAGATATCCCTGTGGTCGAAGGCGGCGATGAGGCGGATGTGCGGACTGAGCAGCATCCCGTTGCCAAAGACGTCACCGCTCATATCTCCGATGCCGACGACGGTGAATTCCTGCTCCTGGGTGTTGATGCCAACCTCGCGGAAGTGGCGCATGACCGACTCCCACGCACCCTTGGCAGTGATGCCCATGGCCTTGTGGTCGTAGCCGTTGGAACCACCGGAGGCAAAGGCATCGCCGAGCCAGAATCCACGCTCCACCGCGATGGCGTTCGCGAGGTCCGAGAAGGTCGCCGTGCCCTTGTCAGCAGCCACGACAAGGTAGGGATCATCGCCATCGATACGGCGCACTCCCTCAGGCGGAACCACCGCGCCGTTGACGAGGTTGTCGGTGACCGACAGCAGGGCGGTGATGAAGTCGCGGTAGGCGCCGCGGCCCTCCTCCATCCACGCCTCCCGATCCACCGCGGGATCCGGCAGCTGCTTGGGGACGAATCCACCTTTGGCGCCGACCGGCACGATGATCGCGTTCTTCACCTCCTGCGCCTTCACCAGGCCGAGGACCTCGGTGCGGAAGTCCTCGGGTCGATCACTCCAGCGCAGGCCGCCGCGCGCCACGCTGCCGAATCGCAGATGGACGCCCTCCACCCGCGGCGAGTAGACCCAGATTTCGTAGCGAGGCCGCGGGGCCGGCAGGTGGCCGAGTGACTTCGCATCGAACTTAAACGCAAGAGCATGGTGCGCCTGCGCCACGTCGGCACTGAAGGCGTTCGTGCGCAGGGTCGCCAGAATCGAACTCTCCAGGGCACGCAGGATCCGATCCTGATCGAGGCTGGCGACGGCGTCCATCGCGGTGGCGAATCGGGACCGCACCGCCGCGGTGGAATCCTGAACCGAGGTACCGCCATGGACCGGTGTCAGTCGAGCTGTCGCGAGCTCAACGAGGAGTCTGGCCACGGCCGGGTTCTCGGTCAGCGCCTGATCGATGTAGTCAAGGCTGTAGGGCAGGGACCCCTGACGCAGGTGATGTGCGTAGGCGCGCAGGAGTGCGACCTGCGGCCACTCCAGCCCAGCCCGCACCACAAGCGAATTCAGCCGGTCGGATTCCAGGCGACCCAGCCACGCGGCGCGGAACGCCTCGGTGAATCTCATCGGCAGAGATTCAGCCTCGGGCACATCCGTGGGCAGTGGGCCGAGGCCGAAGTCGAAGATTCGTGCGATGCGTCCATCGGGCAGATCGATCTCGCACGGGAACTCTTCGAGCACATCCACGCCCAGGTGCTGCAGCATCGGCAGGACCCGCGACAGGGACATCGCCTCACCGACGCGGATCACCTTGAAACGCAGCGGAATGGCGTCACCGTCCGGCGCCTCATTCAGGTCCAGGTCGAGCTCATCGCCCTGCAGGGCGCTGATGACACGGGCGTCCCGCACGCCCACCTCGGGTGAGTAGGACTCCTTGTAGGACTCGGGAAAGGCGCGGGCGAAGGATTCGAGTGCGGGGTCCACAGCACCA
>CAZLHZ010000059.1:0-6384 GCA_964559285.1 uncultured Actinomycetes bacterium
CGGAGAACGCCTCGGCCTGCCGCTCCCGGAACGCCCACAGCCGTGCCCTATCCCCGGCATCGACCGCGATGACGGCATCAACATCGTCTGCCAGACGCAGACCATCACCGGATCCGCCATCCTCCACTTCAAGCAGCAGGGTGAGCGGGTGTCGGCGTGCAAGCGGCCATCCCAGACCCGTGACCTGCATGGCGAGTTCAACTCCAGTGCGGTCGGTGACTTCTGCTGCCAGCAGCCGGACACCGGGGGCGACCGCGTGCTGCAGCAGGTCCTGCACGTCAGCAAAGGACTCCGCACCGATCATCGCCACCGTGGTGGCGCCCACGGGTCGGTGCAGCCTCACTCGCACCGCAGTGATGATGCCGAGGGTGCCTTCGCTCCCCGTCATCAGTCCCGCGATGTCGTAGCCCGTGTTGTCCTTGGGCATCCCTTGGAGATGCTCGATGACGGTGCCATCAGCGAGCACGACCTCGATCCCGGTGACCTGCATGCGTGTCATTCCGAACGCGACCACACGGATGGCACCGGCATTGGTGGCGACATTGCCGCCGATCGTGCAGGACTCACGTGCCGCGAGATCGACGCCGTACTCCCAGCCTGCAGCCTGAGCATGGCGGTGGAGTGCTGCCAGGGTCACTCCCGCGCCGACGGTCACCTGTCCTGCGAGGTGATCCACCGGGTCCAGTCGCGTGAGGCGCGCGGTCGACAGCACCACCGGTGGCCCCATCGGACCTGGATCAGCCGGGGGGACGGACGCATTGACAAGGCCGGTACGTCCACCCTGGGGCACGATGCCCACACCGTGATCAGCGCAGGCGCGAACGATCGCGGCCACCTCGGCCGTGGTCGCTGGCCGCACGACCGCGCGGCAGGCACCGTGATAGCGCCCGGTCCAGTCCCAGGTGTAGGACTCGGTGAGGTCCGGGTCCGTCAGGCAGTGGCTCTCGCCGACGACGTCGGTGAGGTCGACGACCAGAGCATCCATGACAGGAATCCCATCATGACGGGCAGTAGAGGCCGAACGGTGTGGCGATGCAGCCGGAGCCACCACCCGAGCCGCCAGAACCACCACCGGAGCCACCGCCCGAATCACCACCGGAGTCGGTGCCATCGTCAACCGGCACCATCGGATAGCGGCTCTGGAAGTGCTGGTAGTCAGGGTAGCGCCAGTTGGCACCCCACACCCACTTCAAGGACAGGAGCTCCTTCACCAGACCCGTCTTCTTGGTGAGGACTCCCTTGTCATCGAGATTGCGCGCCCGCTGCTTGTGATAAGGCTTCGCAGCAGCGGCAGGGTAGGTCGCATCCTCTGTGACGTAGGGGTTCTGGAACGGATTGATGTCGAAGGACTCACCGTAGGCGTGTGGGCTCGGACTCGAGGCGTTGCCGACGACCTGGCGACAGTTGAACGCCGAGGTGTTGTTCGCTGCCATGGAGGCGCGGTCTGCTGCCTCCGGGGAGAGCACCTTGTCACCGTCGAGGTAGAAATTGTCAATGGGGATCATCGAGTAGATCGGGAACCGATCCTCGTAGGCCCGCCCGAAGATCTGCACGATGTCGTCGACGATGACCGCGGCCACCACCATCTCGCCGAGGACCACCTCGTCATCGAAGTTCCAGTAGGGAATGGCGATGGATCGCAGGTCGGCCGGCTTCACCGGACATCCCTTGCGATAGGAGTAGGGCACGTCTTGGGCGGTCACGGTGCGGGCTGATGTGACATAGGACGGCGTCCCAGATACCGACGCGAGGGTCAGTGACTCCTCGATGCGATCGGCTCGCTCCCCGCCAGTGCGAGCAGCGACGACGCGCACGCTGATCGTGTAATCACCTTCCCGACGGAGCGTGAACGTGGCGGACCCTTCCGTCCCACGACGTGTGGGCTGGACACTTCTGCTCACCGGGACAGTCGCCCCGGACGAGTCCGTGATCTCAACATCTCCGGTGATGGCGGCGCGGCGCGGCGAGCCGGTCACCCGCCAGGTCACCGTGGTCGGCCAGCCCAGTGCTGCCGTGTCCGTCACCTGAGCGCTCACGGTGAGCATTCCGGCGCGCGGAGTCGTCTCCGAACCCGTGAGCGGAAGGCCGCGGATGCCCAAGGAACTGAGGGCCCTCACCCGGAACTGATGTGCCGTTCCGTTGGTGAGACTGCCCACCGTGGCGAAGGTGTTCGGGGATCCCGTATCGCGGCGCGCGACGCGCCACGTTGCGCCCCCATTGGCACTGACCTCGATGCGATACCCCGTGATCGTGCCGCCACCCGAGTGCTGCGGAGGATCCCAGCGCAGGAGGACCTGACCGTCACCGGGTACCGCAACGCCCCATCCGGCGGGCGCCTCCGGTCGACCCGGTACGGCTCGCGGGGAGGCGTCCAACTGCGCTCCGGGAGTACGGAGGGCATTGACCGCCGCCACTTTGAATCGATAGGTCGTTCCGTTGGCAAGCCGGCGCAGCACATAGGTCGTGTCAGCCGTCGGTGTCGTCACCGGTTCCGACCAGCTGAGCCCACCGTTGTAGGACAACCAGATCTGGTACGCCGTCACCGGACTGCCACCGTTTGATGTCGGCTCCAGCCACGACAGGGTGACCGTCCCGTTTCCCGGGATGGCACTCACCCAACCTGCCGGTGCACCGGGTGGGGTGACCTCATCGGCCTGCACGCCGGTAGCGCTGGCAAGCACGAGCCCGAAGCTCAGTGCCAGAGCTCCTCCGACGGGCAGGATCCTTCTCACAGATCAGACCTTGTCAATCCAGTCGCCGTAGACCTGAACGATGCTGGAGTAGGTCGCGAATCCCCCGTCATAGAGAGCGTCGATATCGCGGTGGTACATCCGGACGCAGCCATGGGAGGCGGGGAAGTAGTCGAGGATCTCGGCGTACGGCATCGTGCGCCCATGGAGTGCATCCCCAAGGGAGGTGAAGTACATCGGGCGATACATGTTGCCGCACTCGTCATTGGGTCCCTTGACCTTGCAGTCGCTGCCATCCAGCGGGTACTCCGACGAATTGCTCCACTGCGTGCCGGGAAGCCACTTGATCGAGTAGACCCCTGACGGTGTCTCGAAGTTGCCGTCGGGCTTCGTCTCGGTCGGCTCGTAGAGCTTCTTGCTGCCCGTCGAGACGCGGAACATCGCCCGGTAGTAGCGGGTGCCATCCTTCTTCAGGTCCACCCAGTAGGCGATCTGGCAGGTCTTGTTCACGTTCAGGCCGACACGCATGTAGGCACGGGGCGCAGGCAACGTGGTGCGCGCCAGCAGTCGGTTTGAGTAGTCCTTGGTCATCTTGGCACGCCCCAACTGATCAGCCGGGACGGCCTTGGCGCCGTAGGAGTCCTTCTTGAAGACCTCCCGGGCGGCGCACAGGTTGTTGGCGGTGAAGCCGCCCTCGATCCCGTCGACGTCCAGGAACGGGAACCCCAGCTGATTGAGGTGGGTCTGCACCGTCTTGATCTTGAACTTGTTGGGCATGGCAGGGTCGGTCTTCTTCGACACCACCCCGGCGACCGACGCAGCGGCCGCCGGCAGACCCAGCACCACCGCCGACCCGGTTGTCACGGCAAGCGCCGCCACGACGGCGAGCACACTTCGGGTGGGTCGGTTCAGGCGCATGGCAGGGCTCTCCTCGGGACGCCAGGGTCACAGTGCGTCACCATCTTGCCTGATGGGTGGACCCAGAGTCGAACCGAACCCCCACCCTTCCTGCGCGTCCGACTCGGGGATGTCACTCTGGCACAGACAGCACCCGATCCACGACGTGCTCAGCGACCGCGAGAGAACTCGTCCACCCGGGGGACACGGCATTGATGAGGTGGGTGGACCGGCTGTCCCCCTCGACGATGAAGTCCATCTCGAGCCGCCCGGTCGGCAGGTGGAGGACCTGAGCCCGAACACCCGTTCGGGGGCGATCCTTCAGGTGGTGCCCGGCCACACCCGGCACAAGACGGGCGGCCTCTCGGAGCATTCCGGCCCGACGGGTCCGCGGGAGCTCCTCCCGGGCGAGGGCCGCGAGGTCATGGTGACCACCGGACCAGAGTCTTGGATAGCGCCGCAGGATGCCGACGGCCTCCCGGAGCGAGAAGCCGCGGAGTCCGGCGTACGCCTCCCCCCACAGCACAGGGGTGGCGGTGGGGCCGAGCTTGACGCGTCCCTCGGCGGTGAGGGTCAGGTGCACGCCGAGAAAGGGGTTGCGCGGGTCGGGCACGGGATAGACCTGCCGCTGCAGCCAGCCGGGCGGAGCGTCGAGATACCAGTAGCGGCCGGCAAAGGGAAGCATCGCGTAGTCCGATCCGAAGCCGAACCATCGGGCGACATCGATCGCGCGGAGACCGGCGCAGGCGACGATGTGCCCAGCGGCCATTCGATGCATCCCCGCGCTGTCGCTCACCTCCAACAGCCCTGGGCGACCGCCGCGGACCTCGACCCCGAGCTCGACCCGGCCGCCCCGTGAGCGCACGCGACCGGCGAGAGCGGTGATGACCTCGAGCGGGTTGGCCACGGAGGTGGTCGGGGACCACAGGGCGCGCCCGCAGGTGCTGACGCGCGGTTCGAGTTCACGGGCCCGCTCCTCATCGATCATGTCGAGGGGTACGCCATTGCGTTGGCCGCGCTCGAGAAGCATGTCGAGGGTCGCGAGTTGGCTCTCGTCCGTGGTGACGACGAGTTTTCCGGTACGCCGAACCCGCAGGCCCTGCTCGTCACAGAAGGCATGCAGCAGGAGGTTGCCGCGTCGTGTGAGCCGGGCCTTGAGCGAGTCCGGTGCATAGTAGAAACCGGCGTGGATGACACCGGAGTTCCGCCCGGACGCGTGGGCCCCGAGCGTGGTCTCCTTGTCAAGGACGACGACCCGCGCGTTCGGCTGGGCCGCAAGAAAGGCATCGGCGACGGCCAATCCCATGATGCCTGCGCCGATGACGGCGAGGTCGACGGTCGGCTGCACGGTGCTATCCGATGAGAATGGAGCCCGAGTCGGCGAGGAGCTGGTAGTACCTCAGGAGTGCCAGCGACAGGATCGCGCCGACGAGGCCGAGGACGATTCCCCACCCCGCGGTGCGGCGATTGGTGGCCGTGCCGACGCGCTCCCGGGCAAGCCCTGCCTCGCCGAAGGCGACGGCGAGGACACCGGCGATGATCCCCAGACCCAGGATGGGTGCCGTCAGCAGGCTGAGACCACCGAGGATCGCGGCGGTCCGGCCGAGGCCGTTGCGCGGAGCCGGCGATGAGCTGTCCGGGCGCGGCCGGGCCACGATGACGGGCTCGGTTTCCCGCGACGCAGGGGCAGGCTGCGAGATCGGTGCTGTCGTCATCGCGGTCTCGCTCGGAGTCGCCGTCGTGGTCGCCCTCGGGGTCGCTGTCGCCGTAGCCCCCGGGGTCTGGGCGGGTGCCATGGGCGGAATCGGTCGCCGCTCCACCGGCGGCAGGGTCAGCGGGGTCATCGTGGGTGGCGCCACCTGAGGCGGTGCCACATCACTCACCGGCACCTGCTCCCCGCAGGTGCCGCAGAAGTCGAATCCGGCCGGGACCGGATGCCCCTGCGGGCAGGACCCCATGGCGACACCCTCCGACGTACGGCGATCGGCGATCGCACGCCCGCAGCCTACGACCGGGGCCGCCACCGGCAGGTCATCCGCGCCAGGTGCCGTAGACCTTGACGGGGATTCCCGGCGTGGTGCCCCCATGGCTCCACAGGAAATCGACATCAGCCCACGACATCCGAACGCAGCCATGACTGGCCGGGTAGGGATAGACCCCGGAGTCCTCGTAGGTCCCGTGAAGGGCTTCTCCACCATCGATGTAGATGGGGCGATACATGTTGTACCCGTTGGGTGACGGATACGCCGTCGAGTTCCAGTACCGGACATCACGTGCCCAGGTGATCTGACGAAGGCCCGAATCCGTGGGGTGGCCGTCACGACCCGTCGACACGCGAAAGACTCGCGCGAAGTAGCGCCCCGGCTCATAGGGCGTTGCCTTCACCCAATACATCACCTGGCAGGCGAGACTGACGTTGTATCCCGTCACCAGAGATGGCGGTGGCGCGGGGAGGGCGTGTGCTGAGGTGATCTCCTCGCTCTCCCGAGGTGTGAGATTTCCGCGCTGCGGGGAGCGCCCGTGCATCTCGCGCCATGCACACAGGACGTTCCGGGTGAAGTCACCGACAAATCCGTCCGCAGCCAAGGCCGGCATACCCAGTGCTGACAGCTGCTCCTGGCTGCGCGCAACAGTGCTGGTGTCTACCCCCGATGCCTCGGCACTCTCGGTTGCACTGAGCAGTCCGACACTGACCGTCACCACAATGAACGCATGGGTGAGCCAACGCATGGGTCTCCTTCAATCCTCAGATGACACTCTGTGCCCCGGCGTCATCCTGTGCACACGGTCGCAATTC
>CAZLHZ010000059.1:6396-6846 GCA_964559285.1 uncultured Actinomycetes bacterium
AGCGCCAAGCCGCTTATCCATCCCCAGCATGGATATGGTCACCATGTGCGCTACCTCATCACCGGTGCGGCCGGGTTCATCGGCTCACACTTCACCCGCGGGCTGGTGATGGGTGACATCGGGCGAGCAACGTCAGTGACGGCACTCGACAAACTGACCTACGCAGGGAATGCGGCCAACCTCGCGGACATCCGAGATGACATCACGTTCGTGCACGGGGATATCTGCGATGCCCAGGTGCTGGATCAACTTCTGCAAGGCGTCGACGTCGTGGTCAACTTTGCTGCCGAATCGCATGTGGATCGCTCCATAGCGGATGCAGCTGATTTCATCATGACCAATGTGGTCGGCGTACAGACGCTCTTCGATGCCTGCCGTCGACATCGGGTCTCGCGAATCGTGCACATCGGAACCGACGAGGTCTACGGCTCTATCCACGAGGGCAGCTGG
>CAZLHZ010000059.1:6856-9471 GCA_964559285.1 uncultured Actinomycetes bacterium
TATGCGGCGTCAAAGGCATCTGCTGAGCTTCTTGTCCGCGCCTACGCTCGCACCCATGGCCTGCCCGTCATGAGTACCCGATGCTCCAACAACTACGGAACCCATCAATTCCCTGAGAAGGCCATTCCCCTGTTCGTGACGAATCTGTTTGATGGGCGGCAGATTCCGCTCTACGGCAGCGGTGAGCATCGTCGCGACTGGCTGCATGTCCTCGACCACTGTCGTGCCATCGACATCGTCATTCGACATGGCGAGCCTGGTAGGTCCTACAACGTCGGGGGCGGAACAGAACTGTCCAACCGCGAACTTGTGGCGCAGTTGCTGTCCTTGATGAGCCGCACCTGGAGCGATGTCGAGACGGTGCCGGACCGACCAGGACACGATCAGCGCTACAGCGTCGATGACTCGAGACTCCGACGGCTGGGGTACTCACCCAGGGTCCCCTTCGATGCCGGGCTCGCCGAGACGGTCGCGTGGTATCTCGCCCATGAGGAATGGTGGCGACCGCTCATGACGGGCCCTCAGATATCGCGCGTGTCTGCTTGAAGTAGTCGATCGTGAGACTGATGCCTGTCTCCAGATCAGTCGTTGGCGCCCAGTCCAGCAGTGCGTGCGCCAGATCGATATCCGGACGACGACGTTCCGGATCGTCCTGAGGACGGTCCATGGAGATGATGGGTGAACGGGAGTCCGTCATCCGCCGAATGAGCTCCGCGAGATCACGCATGGTGATCTCCTGGGGATTTCCAATGTTCACAGGTCCCACTGTTGGCGCGGGTGTCTCCATCATGCGACTGAGTGCCTCCACGACATCGGATACATAGCAGAACGATCGCGTCTGAAGGCCGTCACCGTGAATGCGCAGTGGATCGCCAGCCAGTGCATCACGAATGAAGGAGGGCACCACGCGGCCATCGCCAACCGCCATCCCTGGGCCGTAGGTGTTGAACAGCCGGACGATCTTCACGGCCACACCATGCTGTCGGGCATAATCAACAGCGAGTGTCTCAGCGGCGCGCTTTCCCTCGTTGTAGCAGGCCCGCGGACCGATGGGATTCACGTTCCCCCAGTAGTTCTCGCGCTGCGGATGCAGTGCCGGATCCCCGTAGACCTCCGATGTGGAGGTCGTGAGGATGCGAGCACCGCATGACTGCGCGAGATCCAGGACAGACTTGGTCCCGAGAACAGCCGTCATGAGTGTGCGGACCGGATCTTGCTGGTAGTGAATCGGAGAAGCCGGACAAGCCAGGTGAAAGATCCGATCGACGTTCACGTGGATCGGTTCGGTCACATCACCCTTGATGAAGCGAAACTGAGGATGCGTCGACAGCGCTGCGAGGCTGTGGCCAGTGGACGTTGACAGATCGTCCAGACAGGTCACACGGTGACCGTGCGCCAGCAATCGCTGACACAGGTGACTGCCGATGAATCCAGCGCCGCCGGTGACCAGAACGTGACGTGGTTCCATACTCGCGCTCTACCCCCTCTGGACGAGGGGAACCTCAGGCCGCATCGTCAACGTATGCGGACCCTCGTGCTGGGAGCATCCGGCCTTCTCGGTTCACACCTCCTGAGGCGGTTGCGACTTGAGTCTCCACCGAGGGTGGACCTTCGGGATTCAGTCGCACTTCATCGGCTGGTCTCTCAAGCCGACATCGTCATCAACTGCGCCGCGGGGACCGCCGTTGATGCTGCTGAGCACCACGAGGCGGAAGCCCGGAGGGTCAATGCAACAGCCGTTGCGGACCTCGCCCGCGCCTGTGCTGACCACGATGCCTGGCTCTTCCACATCTCGACCGACTTCGTGTTCTCAGGTGACTCCGGTGCTGTCTACCTTGAAGCCGAGCCCGTAAGCCCCCTCAACGCCTACGGCCGGACCAAGGCCGAGGGAGAGGTGTCGGTTGTCAACTACGAGCGCGGAACTGTCATTCGCACCGCATGGCTCTACGGGGATCAGCGGTCCGGGTTCATTCCGGCGGTCCTGCGACGGGCACGTGGCGGCACGAGGTTCCCTGTGGTTGACGACCAGCTCGGTCAGCCCACATTCGTCCGCGACGCTGCAGACCGGATCGTCGACATCGTGGATCACGTCATCTCGTCCCGGGCCCCGAGTGGGATCTGGCATGCCACCAACTCAGGGTTCACCTCCCGCTGGCACCTCGCGTCACAGGTTGTCGCGCTGACCGGGGGAGATCCCGATCTGGTGACGCCAGCCTGCTCCGTGATCGAGCCGGGCACGGCCCTACGCCCGCGCTTGTCAGTTCTGTCCGACGCACGCGGACTTCGCTACGGACTGGCTCCCATGCGTCCATGGACAGAGGCTCTGTCCGCTGCGCTTCCGATCGTGATGGCCACGTGATGCAGATCAAGCAGCTTCCCATCGCGGGTGCATACCTCGTCACTCCGACCCTGCATCGGGATCACCGCGGCGAGTTCGGGGAGGTCTTCGTCGCCCCGGCCCTAAGCCCGGCGCTCGCCGCCGGACTGCCGATCTCTCAGGTCAACACATCGTGGTCACGGCGCGGAACCCTTCGCGGACTGCATGTCTCAACCGCCGTGAAGGGCCAGGCCAAACTTGTGCTCTGCCCATCAGGAGCAGTCCTCGACATCATCGT
>CAZLHZ010000060.1:0-9350 GCA_964559285.1 uncultured Actinomycetes bacterium
TCAACGACAGCGCCGGTCTCCGACAGGCGGATCAGACCTGGGGGACGCCACCCGTTGTCGAGGTCCTCATCGAATTCATAGCCGACGATCGACCGACCGAGGCGCGCCACATTCCCCGGCGACTGATGGGCAACATCGGTGTCACGCCAGAACCTCAGGGTTCCCAATGACCGGGGCACACGGAGTGGGAAGGACCCGGAGTTGGACTTGTAGGCCGTCCCCGTAAGCGCGTTCTCGGGCCGCACACCCGGTTGGCTGCGCGCTGACCTCGAGGTGTCTCGCCAGGTTCCCGTCCACTGGGATGACGGGTCTGACTTGCCACTCGCCCAGGACTCCTTGAAGCAGACCAGGGTGCGCACAGCCGTGACATCGTCGATAGGGCTGTTCTCCCAACGCGCTCGCCAATAGATCGAATTCCCCCCAAAGAAGGCCAGCGACACTCCGGCATCACGGGCCTGCTCGACCGCGGCACGCTGGGATCCGGTCCAGTACTCATCGTGTCCAACAGACATGAAGACCCGGTGGTTCCGGAGAAGACCAACACGGCGTGCAACGTCCATGCCACTGATGTAGGTGACGTCGAGGCCATTGGCCTCAAGGAACTGGATCATGGGGAATTCGTTGGCGAAGAAGGAATCCCGACCGCGGGCCAGTCCACGCGTCTGAAGCGGACGGTTGTAGCTGACCTTGACCGCACGACCGCGCGGAGAAGACGATGTGTAGAAGCTGCTCCCGCCAAAGGTGTTGTAGGCCTGCCATGTCGTGTCGGAGGTCTGCATGACGATGTCCGAAGCGCGGGCATCATCCCGCACCACGAAGATGATGTGACTGGCTCCGCCCGTGTCCGACCGATGCAGACGAGCCAGATAGACACCGGAGACGGCATCCTCCGGAACAGTCCACCTCGCCGAGGTCTCCCACGTCCCGCAGTCGACGAGACCGGTTCCCGGCTGGGCGAGACAGGGCGGCTGCTGTTGGGGCAGGGCGACCGCGGGGGAGATCTCGGCGACGCGCCGGGCGCCGTCACCGGCGTAGTAGCCGATTCGCAGGATGGTGATGCTGTAGTCCGGCGCGTCAGTGCGCACCTTGAATCCGATCTGTTCTCCGGGGCGCACGCTCATGCTGGTGGCGAATCCCTGAAGAGTTGGGTCTCCAGCGCCCTCAACATCCCACTGTGATCGTGGGATGCCGTCGAGCTGGTTCTCACACACGACGGGGTTCTGCCCAGAACAGGACACCGAATGCGCGCCCGCCGTAGTTGTTCCCGCACGGACAGCAACACCCGGGATCACCCCGGCGATGAGCACGAGGACAGCGAAGGCGCCGGTCACGCCGGCACCGCGGGCGAGACCCGGACCGCTAGTAGGCACCGGTCCTCCGGACAACGGCACTGGCGGTCTGCGCCAGAATCCTCACATCCAGAGCGAGCGACCAGTTGTCGACGTACCACATGTCGAGTGAGGCCGACTCCTCGACAGTCAGATTTGAACGACCGCTGATCTGCCAGAGGCCCGTGATCCCCGGTCTCACGCTCAACCGCCGCAGCATTCCTGGCGGATAGAGATGCACCTCCTCCGGCAGGGCCGGACGCGGACCCACCAGTGACATGTGGCCACACACGACATTGACCAACTGCGGCAGCTCATCAATCGACCAGCGGCGCAGCACATAGCCGATCCTGGTAACTCGCGGATCCGTGCGCGCCTTGAAGAGCACCATAGGCGCATCGTTGGAACGAAGGCTGAGATGTTGCACCTCATGAATTCGGCTCTCGGCATCCTTCACCATGCTCCTGATCTTGAGCATGAGGAAGTGCATCCCGTGATGACCCACACGACGCTGGACAAACAGGGGTGGACCAATCGACGTGACACTGACGAGAACACTGATCACCGCGAGTGGCCCGAAAAGCACGAGCAGTGCAAGCGCGGCGACCAGACGATCGACAAGGTGCTTGATGACCACGCACGCACCACCAGAATCACTTCGCAATCGGGGTCGATGCTCAATCACGGTTCCGTCGTGCCCTGAAGTGCTGTGGTCAACCCCATTGACATGAGGTTGTGCGGACGGTCACCTGAAGTCGTGCCTTCACTTGCCCTTCACCAGCCGCTGAAGCCCCGCATCGGTGTCGCCGTTGTCGGTGCCGGCTACTGGGGATCGAATCTCATCCGGGTGCTGAGTGCGTCCAATCAGTGGGATCTGCGATGGATCATTGATGCCGATCTGAACCTTGCCCAACGATCATGTCCATCCGCTCTTCTGGGGCACACATCAGCTGCGACAGACATTGGCATAGCGCTGCAGGATCCGAATACCGAGGCCGTCGTCATCGCCACTCCACCGTCCACACATGCGCGGCTGGCAGCTGCCGCCCTCGACGCTCACCGGCACGTGCTGGCAGAGAAGCCCCTCACGACCACCCTCCGGGAAGCAACAGCACTCACGCGCCGGGCGGAGGAGCTTGCTCTCACCCTCATGTGTGACCACACCTACTGTTACACGCCGGTGGTAGAGCGCATTCAATCGCTCCTCGTGGATGGGACCGTGGGAGACGTGCTGTTCTTTCACAGCACCCGGGTCAACCTGGGTGCCATCCAGGATGATGCGGACGTCGTCTGGGATCTGGCTCCGCACGATCTGTCCATCCTGGACGCCATCATCCCCGGCGGCCTCAATCCCGTGACCGTGAGCGCTATCGGTTCCGACCCCATCGGCACCGGCCGCGCCTGTCTGGCCTACCTCACCCTGCATCTCCCCTTCGGAGTCCTCGCCCACATTCACGTCAACTGGCTGAGCCCGACCAAGGTGCGTCGCATCCTCATTGGCGGCTCCCGCCGAACACTGATCTGGGACGACCTCAATCCCTCCCAGCGCCTGCTCGTGTGTGATCGCGGGGTGGACCGCAACAACCTCGATCCAGAGCGTGGCGATCGCATCGCCTACCGAGTGGGGGACGTTTCCTCTCCCAGCCTCCCCGAAGAGGAGGCGCTGGTGAATGTCATCACCGAGTTCCACCGCTCGATCACGGCGCGGCATACACCCCGCACAGATGGGCATGCTGGAGTGCGCGTGGTGCGACTGCTTGAGGCGGCCACCGCCAGCATGGCCAAGGGCGGAATGCCCATCACCATCGGAGGTGACGAGTGATCGAAGGTCGCCGTGCGGTCGTCACCGGCGGAGCGGGGACGATCGGCAGCCATGTCGTCGACGAGCTCATCACCGCCGGGGCATCTCAAATCCTCGTCATCGACAACCTCAGTCGCGGCTCGCTGGAGAACCTCTTCCCCGCATTGCAGACAGGTCGGGTCGAGTTCATCAACGGTGACATCCGCTCAGCGTCATTGGTACGCCGTGCCTGCTCCGGTGCCGACCTGCTCTTCCACCTCGCCGCTCTGCGCATCACGCAGTGCGCCGATGATCCCCGCCTCGCCCATGATGTGCTCGCCACCGGGACCCTGACAGTCCTGGAAGCCGCGCGTGACTGTGGTGTGGGCAAGGTGATTGCCTCCTCCTCGGCCTCCGTCTATGGCGCGGCCACAACCTTTCCGACACGCGAGGATCACCATCCCTGGGCCAATGACACGATCTACGGAGCCGCCAAGGCCTACAACGAGGGACTGCTTGCCAGCTTCGCCTCCACCTACCGCATTCCCTACGTGGCACTGCGCTACTTCAATGTCTACGGCCCGCGCATGGATGCTTTTGGCCGCTACACCGAGGTGCTCATTCGCTGGATGGAGCGCATCGATGCCGGTCTGCCACCGATCATTGAAGGTGACGGCCTGCAGACGATGGATTTCATTGACGTCCGTGATGCTGCCCGAGCGAACATGGCCGCAGCCTGCTCCTCGGTCACATCCGGTGCCTACAACGTCGCGCGCGGTGAGGAAGTCACCCTGAGGGAGCTCGCAGCCGCACTCGCATTGGTCATAGGCCGCCCTGCTCTCACCGCCCAGCATGTGTCGCCTCGCCGGATCAGCCCCGTGTCCCGACGACTGGCAGACATATCTGCAGCGCGCGCCGACCTCGGCTTCACGGCACAGATCCCGCTGAGCGAAGGTCTACGGGACCTCGTCGCCTGGTGGCGGGAGATCACACCGAAGCGTCCTCAGACATCCTCCAGCCGAGGAAACAGCACATCCCCCTTGGTGACGACGGCACCCGGGGGGAGCTGACCCCACTCGCTGACTCGCCCGATGAGCTGGGCTGACAGCGGCCCGATCGCGGCTTCCGCGCCAAGGTCCCGCCACAGCCTCTCCGTTGCCACCGGCATGACTGAGTGATGGAGTGTCGCGATGGCTCGCAGGGACTCGCAGATTGTGTAGATGATCGTGGTCAGACGTTCGCGTGCGGACACATCCTTCGCCACCGCCCACGGCTCCTGCTCGGTGACATAGAGGTTCACCGCATCGACGAACTCCTTGACAGCACCGATGCCCGCAGCGAAATCCAGGGCGACCATCGCGTCATCAGCAGCAGCGGTGGCACGCACCAGGTGCTCCTGCAGTGCCGTCTCCGCGGATGACACCGCACCGGGAGCCGGGAGCACCCCGTCGCAGTAGCGCCCCACCATGGCCGTGGCCCGCGAGGCGAGATTGCCCAGGCCGTTGGCAAGCTCAGAGGTGTAGCGCGCCGACATGTCCTCCCAGGAGAACGATCCGTCGTGACCGAACTGGATCGCCCTCAGGAAGTAGTAGCGGAAGGAATCGGAGCCAAAGTGGTCGATGATCTGCGACGGCGCAATCCCGGTGAGCTTGCTCTTGCTCATCTTCTCGCCGCCGACCAGCAGCCAGCCGTGCGCGAAGACCTTGCCCGGCAGTGGCAGACCGGCAGCCATGAGCATGGCCGGCCAGTAGACGGCGTGGAAGCGCAGGATGTCCTTGCCGACGAGATGCACATCAGCCGGCCACGTCGTCGCGAACCGCTCTGCATCAGGCGTGCCTGCATCGGCACCGTAGCCCACGGCGGTCGCATAGTTCAGGAGGGCGTCGAACCACACGTAGATGACCTGCTGGGGATCCCACGGCACCTCAATGCCCCACGAAACGCTGGAGCGCGAGAGTGAAATGTCCTTGAGCCCCTGCCGGATGAACGACACCACCTCGTTGTAGGCGCTTGCGGGCTCAACCGCCGTGGGGTGGCGCTCATAGTGCTCGAGCAGAGCCGACTCGAATGACGACAGGCGGAAGAACCAGTTGTCCTCCGACAGCATCTCCGGCTCGCGCCCGTGCACCGGGCACCGGCCGTCGACCAGGTCTCCCGGAAACTTGAACTCCTCGCAGCCGACGCAGTAGGGGCCCTCGTAGGGAGCAGAGTAGACGTGACCGTTCGCGCGCACGGCCTCCCAGAAGCGCTGTACCCGCTCGACGTGACGTGTCTCCGTCGTACGAATGAAGTCGTCGTTGGCCGCATCGATGGTCTCGAGCACCGGCTGCCACGCCTCGCGCACAAGACGGTCGCACCACTGCTGCGGCGTGACACCGCCGGCCTCGGCCGCCCGCTCAACCTTCGTGCCGTGCTCATCGACGCCGGTGAGGAACCACACGGACTCGCCTCGCTGCCGATGCCACCGGGTGAGGACATCCCCGGCCGTCGTCGTGTAGGCGTGACCGATGTGGGGCGCATCGTTGACGTAGTAGATGGGTGTCGTGAGATAGAACGCCTTGCCGGTCATGGCCGTCATCCTAGGCGGAGGGCGCGACCCGGCCGGCAGCGACGACCGCGTCATAGACCTCGCGCTTGGGTACGCCGACCGCTCGGGCCACTTCAGCAATGGCCGCCTTGCGGTCCTCACCTGCCGCGACCAGTGTCGCGACCTCGGCCGCCCAGTCCGCAGGTGTCCCCTCGGCACGTGCCGACGCACCTGCGACGACGAGCGTGACCTCCCCGCGGACCCCCTCCCGCGCCCACAGGAGGAGGTCGGCGAGCGGCGCTCGGCGTACCTCCTCGTAGGTCTTCGTCAGCTCGCGGCACACGACCGCCACGCGATCCGGACCGAACGCCTCGGCCAGAGCCGCCAGTGCTGCCTCCGTGCGATGCGGAGCCTCGAAGAAGACCATCGTCCGCTCCTCACGCGCCAGGCTCGCCAGCCGCGTCGCCCGTTCCCCGGCCTTGCGCGGCAGGAATCCCTCGAAGCAGAAGCGGTCCACGGGCAGACCGGAGAGGGCGAGTGCCGTCGTCACGGCCGAGGGGCCGGGTGTGCACGTCACCCGCAGTCCAGCGGCGTGAGCCGCGGTGACAAGTCGAAAACCGGGGTCGCTGATCGTCGGCATTCCCGCATCGGTGACGACGACGACCGTGGCACCACGACCCACCTGCTCGATGAGGTACGCCGAACGCTGCTCCTCCACCGCGTCGTAGAGCGAGACGATCCGGGACGACAGCTCCAGACCGAGGACGCTCGCGAGGCGATGGAGCCGCCGGGTGTCCTCGGCGGCGATGACATCCGCCTCAGCCAAAGCTCGGACCAGCGCGGGTGAGGCATCCTCGGGATTGCCCAGGGGTGTGCCCGCGAGGACCAGCCTCCCGGCACCGCTCGTGATCGACCCCTCCGTCACCGACGCCTCCTCCACCCCCGCATCGTCGCAGGAATCTCGCGCTCCGGGGACGGGCGGGGCGGAATCACCGCGGTCCGGCACCTACGATGGCGCGGTGGCGCTGTCCAACGTCGTACGAGTGACCCTGCCGACACCTCGGCGGGATACGGCGTCACTGCCGAGTCGCCTGTCGCCGCCCATGCCGTCGCACGGCTGGCGCGGCTGGGTCGGACCGCTCATCGTCACGGCCATCGGCGGCATCATCCGGATGTTCTCGCTCGGGCGGCCGCACGCCTTCATGTTCGACGAGGTCTACTACGCCAAAGAGGGCATCTCGATGCTCCGCTACGGCTACGAGCAGGCCATGGTGGAGAAGGCCAACGACATCATTCTCGCCAGTGATGGCAATTGGCGGACCCTCGACATATTCCGGGACGTTCCCGCCTTCGTCGTGCACCCTCCTGTCGGCAAGTGGGTGATCGGCTTCGGGGAGTACTTCTTCGGTGCGACTCCCTTCGGCTGGCGCATTGCAGTGTCGATCCTCGGCACGCTATCGATCCTCATGGTGGCGCGGACTGTGCGCCGGATGACACGGTCGGATCTCATCGGCACCCTCGCCGGTCTGCTGCTGGCGGTTGAGGGACTGCACATCGTCATGAGCCGCTCGTCGCTGCTCGACCTCGTGCTCAGCTTCTTCTGCCTTCTGGCGTTCTGCCTGCTCGTGCTGGATCGCGATCGGATGCGGGCTCGACTCGCGCACCGCGTGGAGACCGACGGGATCGACTCTCTGGCAACGACCTGGGGTCCCCGACTGGGGATCCGGCCGCTGCGCTGGGCAGCCGGCATCTCGCTCGGGCTCGCCACCGGCGTGAAGTGGTCGGGCATCTGGTTCATCGCGGTGTTCGCGATCATGACGGTGCTATGGGACCTCGGGGCTCGACGTGCCATCGGCGTCGGTCGACCCTTCACGGCGACCCTCGTGCGCTCGGCACTGCCGACCTTCGTGTCCATCGTCGTGCTCGGGATCGTCACCTATATCGCCTCATGGTGGGGGTGGTTCATCCACCCGGAGGCCTACGGGCGCATGTGGGGAGCCAATGACGCCTCACTGATCCCGCAGGCTCTGCGTGCGCTGTGGCACTATCACGCGCAGGCATGGGACTTCAGTGTCCATCTCACGGCTGATCACTCCTACCAGTCCAATCCGCTCAGCTGGATGCTGCAGACGCGCCCGGTGTCGTTCTACTGGGATGGCAAGGGCACCATGTGCGGCTCATCCGCGTGCGCCGCGGCCGTCACTGCGCTCGGCAACCCGATCATCTGGTGGTCCGGCTGCTTCGCACTCCTCTACATGCTGTGGCGCTGGGCAGCCCGACGCGACTGGCGATCCGGGGCGATCCTCGCGGGCATCGTCGCCGGGTGGTTCCCGTGGTTCCTCTTCCTGGATCGCACGGTCTTCAGCATGTACGCCGTCGTGTTCGTCCCCTACGTCGTCATGGCGGTGGCAATGATGATGGGGGCCATGCTGGGTCCGACACCTGACCCAGATGCGCCGGAGGACATCGCAGATCGCCAGCGGATTCGTCGCACGTGGGGGGCGCTGGCCGCCGGAGGACTGCTCGTCCTCATCGTCTTCTGCAGCTGGTGGTTCTACCCGGTGTGGACCGCGGTCGAGATTCCCTACGACATGTGGCGACTGCGGATGTGGATGCCGACATGGGTATGACGTCGCGGAGGCCGACGCGTATGGCGTGGAGCTGAGGGGACTCGAACCCCTGACCCCCTCGTTGCGAACGAGGTGCGCTACCAGCTGCGCTACAGCCCCAGACGTGCGCCGTCACGATATCAAACGCCCGGAACTCCCCCGACGTGCGATCAGTCCCCGACGGCTCGCCGATCCCGGCGCTCGGTGACCGGCTCGAAGAACTCCTCCGCAGCACGATGCAGAGCGGCCAGCTCCGCCGCCCGCGCGACGCGACGCTCACCCTGCCGCTCACTCTGGCGTGCCCGAGCCGCCTCGGCCTGCTCGAGCATCTCGCGCGCGGTCCAGTCGGCCACCCCCGCGTCGTCCGAGCCCGTGGCGGCGAGGTAGGTCGGCAGGGTCGTGGGCACCGGCTCCCAGGTGTCGTCCTCGACGAGGTCGGCGTCCTCCTCCATGTCGGTGACACCGACTGACGGTGCGTACGCCGATGCCGGGCGCACCGAGGCTCGGCCGCGGGTGGCGCGAGCACGACTGCGGGACCGGTCGGACCGGCGTCGGGCCGCGGCCCGCGCCCGCCGCCGCGATGACGCGGCGACCACGGCGAGGAGCAGGAAGCCGAGCAGGAGGGCACCGGGGATCGCGGCGGCCCACACGGGCAGGTGGCCGAGGTAGCTGGCAACACCGATTCCCGCGGTGGCGAGGACCAGCAGCACGAGGATCGTGCGTCGGCGACGGGCGGCACGGCGGGAGGCAGCCTGAGCGGCAGCCCGCCGGGAGGTGATCGGCGCGGCGGTGACCGCGATCTCGATCGCTCGCTCGCGGCGATCGCGGCGGGTGCGGGGGTTCACCTCGATGACACCGCCGGGGCGGGCCTCGGAGCGGGCATCGGTGCGGGCATCGGTGCGCGCCTCCGACTCGGTGAGGTGCCGGAGCGATTCCATCGCCTTGGCTTGGTCGATGCGCTTGCTGTCATGACGCTTGACGAGGACAGGGATGAGGACGGCCGCCCACAGCGCAAAAATCACGCCGTAGATCACCCCAGTCATGGGCACAACCTACGCAACAGTCGGGTGACTCGCAGGCAACCGGGACGTGACGGCACCGGAGTG
>CAZLHZ010000061.1:0-9340 GCA_964559285.1 uncultured Actinomycetes bacterium
CATGGTGGGCTCGTCGCAGGCCATCATCGGCGCTGAGTCGGTTGTCGACGTGACGAAGGTCAAGCTCGTCGGCAACGGCTCCTCGTCGGAGGCATTCGACGGCGTCAACTCGGGCAAGTGGTACGCCCTCTACAACATGGATGTCGTCGGCATCGGCTCGAAGTCGGTCGAGATCGGCGCAGCCACGGCCAATGGGCAGAACCCCGACCCGGTGTTCAACATCCAGGATCTCCGCGATCCGCGCGGCACGAAGGACGTCATCGCGAACTTCACGCCGGCGTACTCCGACCTGGGGTAGTTCGTTGACTCCTGTCAGCGTTAACGTCGCTGGGGAGGCGGTCTCATGACCGCCTCCCCAGCGGTGCTGTCCGCCACCGACCTTGTCAAGACGTTCGGTGCCACGCGCGCGGTCCGCGGGGTGTCGCTGGAGATCCCGCAGGGCTCAATCTTCGGCCTCGTGGGTGAGAACGGGGCAGGCAAGTCGACGCTCGCGAAGATCTTCGCGGGCATTCACACTCAGGACTCCGGCACCCTCGTGGTGCAGGGAGCGGAGCGCTCCTTCCGCAATCCCCACGAGGGCATTCGCGGCGGTGTGTCGATGATGGCGCAGGAGATTCTCCTCGTCCCCGACGCGTCCGTCGAGCAGAACGTGCTGCTGGGCAGGATCCCTCGCCGTGGTCCCTTCCCGGACCAGCGCGCCATGCGCCGTCGCTATGCGGAACTCGTCGAACTCACCGGTTTTGATCTCGCCCCGACGACCAAGGTGTCGAGCCTGCGCATCGCCGACCAGCAGAAGGTCGAGATCATGCGCGCCCTCTCGCAGGACGCCAAGCTCATCATCATGGACGAGCCGTCGGCCGCGCTCACGGTCGATGAGGTGGAGCGACTTCACGCCTCCGTGCGCGAGATCGTCGCGCGAGGTGCCACCGTCCTGCTCATCTCACACTTCCTCGAGGAAGTCCTCAGCCTCACCGATCAGGTCGCCATCATGCGTGATGGCGAGTTGGTGCGGGTCAGCGAGACCCGTCTGGAAACGGTCGACTCCCTCGTTGCAGGAATGGTCGGCAAGGCTTTGGCGACGGACTACTCCAATGTGCATATCGCTGCGGACGCGCCGGTCCGGCTGTCCGTACGCGGTCTCACCCGAGGCACCGTTGTCAACGATGTCTCGTTCGACGTGCGCGCGGGTGAGATTGTCGGACTTGCCGGCCTCATCGGTGCCGGCCGCACGGAGATCGCCCGCTGCATCTTTGGTGCGGATGCCAGGGACGCTGGCACGGTCGAGGTCGATGGCCGATCGCTTGAGGCTCGCTCCCCGGGGACTGCGATTCGCGGGGGAGTCTTCATGATCCCCGAGGACCGCAAGGAGCAGGGGCTGGTCCTATCCTCCTCCATCACCGAGAACCTGACGCTGCAGTCCCAGTCCAAGCTGGCGCGACTCGGCTGGATTTCGCGACGTCGACTTCGGTCAACCGCGAAGGCCCTGGCCGACAAGGTCGACCTGCGCTACACGTCCCTTGATCAGGCCGCAGGGTCGCTGTCCGGTGGCAACCAGCAGAAGATCCTCTTCGGACGTGCCGTGGAAGTGGCACCGTCTGTCCTGATCGTGGATGAGCCGACCCGCGGAGTTGACATCGCCGCGAAGCGGGGCATCCATGCGACTCTTCAGGAGATGGCGGACTCCGGCACGGCTGTGCTCTTCATCTCCAGCGAGATCGAGGAGGTGCTTGGCGTGTGCAATCGCGTCCTTGTCATCCACCACGGTCGCATCCAGGCCGAATTCCGGCCCCCCTACGACCAGGAGTCAGTCCTGTCGGCATTCTTCGGGAAGGGCGGCACCACCCATGTTTGAGCGCATCAGGAGCTACGGCATCGTTGCCGTGTTCGCCCTGCTGTTCATCGTTCTGGCCATTGCCTCGCCGTCGTTCCTGTCCCTGCAGAATGCGGCGAACATCCTCGACCAGTCATCGATCCTGTTGATCTTCGCGGCGACAACGACGGTGGCCGTGATTGCGGGCATCTTCGACCTGTCCATCGCGGCGGTCGCCACGGCATCGGCAATCATGACCGTGAATGCGATCAACGCACTCGGGGTGGGTCCCGGGATCATCGTGGGCATCCTCTTCGGAGCGCTTTTGGGCTTGCTCACCGGTCTGGCGATCACTGCGACGGACGTCAACTCGTTCATCGGCACGCTTGCCGCTGCCTTCACCTACAAGGGGCTCGGTCTCATCCTGTGCTCCGCCGGACTGGTGAGCATCGCTGACAAATCGATCGTCAAGTCGCTCAACGGTGTCATGGAGGGCAAGACGCTCGGCATCAAGGGCTCGGCGTGGATCGCGATCGCCTTCACCATCGTCATCGGCTTCCTCCTCGCCCGCACTGTCTTCGGCCGCTGGGTCTACGCCGTCGGCGGCAACCGCCAGGCGGCCTACCTCGCGGGCATCCGCACCAAGCGCGTGCTAGTGAGCTGCTACGTCCTGTCGGGCATCGGTGCTGGTATCGCCGGAGTCATCTACGCCGGGCGATACGGCAGCGGAGCAACGAATGCCTATTCCGACACCCTCGTCTTCACCGCTATCGCGGCCGTGGTCGTCGGCGGTGTCAGCATCTTCGGCGGCCAGGGCGCAGTCTGGCGCGGGGTCATGGGCATCTTCACGTTCGCCCTGATCGGCAACGGCCTCAACCTGCTCGGCGTGGACACGACCTACCAGCTCACCATCCTCGGGCTGCTCATCTTCATCGCCGTCGCCGCCGACCAGGCATTTCGGCGCACGACGAAGACCTGACGCGTCGGCCCATCAGCCTCGGGCGAGATCCTCAAGCATCGTGATGAGAGTGCGTACGCCGAACCCGGTCGCACCGTCTCCGCTCGCGGGCCCACGCCATGCGGGACCGGTGAGGTCCAGATGCGCCCAGGGAACACCGTCATGCACGAAGTGACGCAGGAAGAGCGCCGCGGTGATCGCGCGGCCCACGTCGGATTCGGGATGGTTCTTCACGCCGTCAGCGGTGAGCACCTGGTCGAGGTAGGACTCGACGAGGGGGAGACGCCACAGGGGTTCACCTGCCTGCTCACTCGCGAAGGCGAGGCGACCACTGAGCGCATCGTTGCTGGAGAAGTAGCCACCGACGTCGTTGCCGAGTCCGATGGCCACCTGATAGGTCAGCGTTGCCACGTCAATGATGAGGTCGGGGTTGTCGGCACTGCCGTAGGCCAGCGCGTCGGCCATGAGCACTCGCCCCTCGAAATCGGTGTCCATGATGCGAATGCGCGTGCCATCCCAGGCGGTGGCAACGTCCCCTGGCCTCGTCGCTGCCGGCCCGATCATGTTCTCAGCCAAAGGCATGAGCCCGCGCACCTCGATCGGAAGCCCGAGGTCGCGAACCGCTGCGAGCACCGCGAGGACGATCGATGCTCCCGCCTTGTCCATCCGCATCCCCATCATCGCGGCGGGTGACTTCAGCGACAGCCCGCCGGTGTCGAAGGTGACCCCCTTGCCGACGAGACAGACGCGCGCGAGGGCAGGGACGGCTGGGCGATAGGTCGCGTCCACGAGGCGTGGTCCATGTGTCGAACCAGCCCCCACCGCAAGGATGGCCCCGAAGCCCTCCGCCTTCAGGGCCTGCGGGTCGAGGACACGCACCTCGCAGCCCGCAAGCACGGAGACCGCCACGCCGGCCAGTGCCTCCGGCGGCAGGTCTGCAGCGGACGCATTGGTCCAGGATCGGGCGGCTCGCACGGCACGGCCGTGAATCTCTCCTCGCGAAACTGCAGACTCATCACCGGCCGTCCACCGGGGCGCCAGGCCGCGCGTGGCAAGTGCTGCCGTCGTGAGCGTGACGGCATCTGAGCGGGACCAGGTGGATGACAGCAGAGCCTCGATGTCGACCTCGATGACACCGTCGCCCGGCAGTGGTGTGGTGGAGAGCGCACGGTGCACGTCGGCCACCGTTGGGTGAGATCCAAGGCCGAGCCAGGTCTCGGGGAGGTCGGCGTACCACGAGGCGTGCTGTCCCTGCCGACCATGGAACTGCTGCCAGACAAGCGCCGCGCGGAGATCGGCAGCACTGACAGTGGCGAGGCTCTCCGGTGTCATGAGGCGAATGCGCGCAACCGTGGTCATGAGTCTCCCTGAGCATCCAGGCCGGCGATCCGCGCGCCGACGACAGCATCCTCCCAGCCCATGCCGACGCTCTTGAACACCCGCGGTAAGTCGACTCCCGGCGTCACCTCACCGCGCACGAGCTCACCGAGGTCGGCGGCCATCGAGGCGGCGGTGATCGCCCCCTCGTTGATCGCGAGCAGGATGTCGCCGGCCTCGCGCAGGGCACTCGCGCGATCCTCCACGCTGAGGAAACTGCGCGCGAGGAGTGCCGCAGGCAGCTCGCGGTCGGTTGGTCGGTGAGATCCGATCGCGACGACAGCCGGTCGGGTGCCCGGGACATCCTCGAACACCGCCTCCGCCGCCGAGGTGGCACAGATGATGATGTCGGCGGTGCGTGGATGGACTCGGCCGCAGCAGCCCCGCGATCTGCATCGCGCGAGACGACCGTGACCCTGCTGATTGGCCATTCGGCGCAGACTCCATCGACGTGCTCATGCGCCTGAGGGCCGGTGCCGAAGACGACGAGGTGCTGTGAGTCCGGCGGAGCCAGATGCCGCAGGGCGGTGATGCTGACGGCAGCAGTGCGCAGCAGGGTGAGCACCTCGGCATCGAGGACGGCCGTGGGGGCCATGGTCTGCGGGTCGAAGACGATGTGCACCCCCTTGATGCGCGGACCGGGAACCCCCGGATGGGCGACGGTCACCAGCTTGGTCGTCGGGAAACCGGTCTTGCCGCTCGGCATGACGAGGAGTTCGCCGTTTGCCGTGGGGACGATGAGCCGAGGCGGATCCTCCCTGTCGAAGGGTCGCCGCAGGGTCGCGGCCAGGGCATCGGCGCACTGGCTCACGCTGGCGGCCGCCCGCACCGCAGGGCCATCGAGGTACCGAAGCTCCGGCATACGGCGTACCCTCTCACGATCATGTGCTCTGCTGGGAGGGTGAATGTCCCGACGGCTTGACCTGTGTCCCAGTGTCTGGGACCTGCGGGTGCTGGCCCAGCGCCGCGTGCCGCGCATGGTGTTCGACTATGTCGATGGTGCCGCCATGACGGAGACCTCCCTCGAGCGGGCGCGGGAGTCCTACCGCCGGGTCGAACTGCATCCGCATGTCCTGCGTGATGTCGCGGATGTCGACACGTCGGCCGAGTTCTTCGGGGTCCGGCATTCGCTGCCGTTCGTGCTGGCGCCCACCGGATTCACTCGCATGATGCATGACGCGGGGGAGCCGGCGGTGGCGCGAGCGGCGGGGGTGCACCACGTGCCCTACACCCTGTCGACTCTGGGCACCACGAGCATCGAGGATGTCGCGCACGCGGCACCGGGCACGAGACGGTGGTTCCAGCTCTACGTCGGCCGGGATCGGGACCAGGCGGCGGATCTGCTCGAGCGGGCGGGGCGCCACGGGTATGACACTGTCCTGCTCACCGTGGACACCGCGGTCGGAGGGATTCGACGGCGTGAGGTACGTCATGGACTCACCATTCCGCCGCGCCTGACCCCCTCGACCATCATCGACATCGCCCGTCACCCTCGATGGTGGTCCAAGCGGATGACGTCCCCGCGATTGTCCTTCGCCGCGATGTCGAGCACGGATGGCACGATCGGTGACCTCATCACCCGCATCCTCACCCCCTCGCTGACGTGTGATGACCTGCAGTGGCTGCGTGACCACTGGTCAGGGTCCATCATCGTCAAGGGCGTACAGCGCCTCGACGACGCCCGCATGGTGGCCGATCACGGAGCTGACGGAATCGTGCTCAGCAATCACGGGGGCCGGCAGATCGACATGGGAGCAGCGCCCCTCGATCTGGTGACCCCGGTGACGGAGGCCCTCGGCTCACAGGTGGAGGTGTTCGTCGATGGCGGGATCCTCACCGGCACCGACATCGTGGCGGCACTGGCCCTCGGTGCACGCGGCGTCCTCATTGGCCGCGCCTACCTCTATGGCCTGATGGCAGGAGGCGAGGCGGGGGTGGACCACGTCATCCGAATTCTGGAGAAGGAGATTCGGACGACCCTGCAGCTCTTGGGTGTCAGGTCGATTGACGATCTGCGCGGGCCGGACCGCGATGTCGTGCGACTGCGACCAGCCTGATCTGCGCAGGTAACTTGTCACGCGGGGTGTGTGAGTCACCCTGCGGGACCGGGTAGCGTGGGTTCGTCGTACGCCGATGCCAGTCGTCACTCGTTGGAGGATTTCATGACCGCCGCCCCGACCGGCATGCTCATCAACGGTGCCTGGCGCCAAAGCGAGTCGACAATCCCGGTCGTGGATCCTGCCACCTTCGGTCACATCGCCGATGTTGCCGACGCCACTGTTGAGGACGGGGTTGATTCGGTCACCGCCGCGCATGATGCCTTCGCCCCGTGGTCAGTGACGCCTGCGCGCCAGCGAGCAGAGATCCTGCGCCGCGCGTTCGAGATCATGAGTGCCGAAGTTGAGGTGTGTGCCCGACTCATCGCGACGGAGAACGGCAAGTCGTGGAAGGACGCGTTGAGCGAAGCAGCCTATGCCGCGGAGTTCTTCCGGTGGTTTTCCGAGGAGGCCTCGCGGATCGAAGGCGGCTTCCGCTACTCCCCATCACGGGACAAGACCATCATCACTGACCATCGGCCAATCGGTGTCGCCTACCTCATCACCCCGTGGAACTTCCCCGCCGCCATGGCCACCCGCAAGATCGCACCCGCCCTGGCCGCCGGGTGCACCTGCATCCTCAAGCCTGCAGCCGAGACTCCGTTGACAGCCCTGTGGATCGGTGAGGTGCTGGTGCGCGCCGGACTGCCCGAGGGTGTCGTCAACATCATCGTCACCAGTCGACCTGGACCGGTGTCAACTGCGATTCTCAGTGATCCCCGAGTGGCCACACTGTCCTTCACCGGGTCGACCGACGTGGGCAAACTCCTGCTGCGACAGACCGCGGATCGCGTCCTGCGCTCATCCATGGAGCTCGGAGGGAATGCCCCCTTCCTGGTCCTTGAGGGCGCCGATGTTAATGTGGCCGTCGCCGGTGCCATGGTCGCCAAGATGCGCAATGGCGGAGCTGCCTGCACGGCGGCCAACAGGTTCTATGTCCACGAGTCGCTAGCCGGAGCGTTTGCCACCCGGCTGGAGCAGGCTTTCGCGGCCATGCGCGTCGGTCCGGGGATCGACCCCCTCACGGATCTTGGCGCCCTCGTGTCGGCTGTCGAGCGGGACAAGGTGCTTGACCTGCTGTCTGTGGCAGCTGGTGAGGGTGCCGACGTGCGAGAGACGCAGAAGGCGCCTACGGGTGGGGCCTTTGTGTCGCCCCATGTGGTGCGCGATGTAGTCCATGGCTCCACGATGACGCGCACGGAGATCTTCGGCCCGGTGGCTCCGATCATCACGTTCGAGAAGCGTGAGGAGGCCATCCGCATGGCCAATGACACGGACTTCGGACTCATCTCCTACGTCTTCGCCAAGGATGCTGCCGAAGGGATTGCGGTAGCACGCCAGATGGAGTCCGGCATGGTTGCGATCAACCGCGGCGTGGCCTCGGACCCGGCAGCACCGTTCGGCGGGATGAAAGAGTCGGGGTTGGGTCGCGAGGGTGGATTCGCAGGAGTCCACGAGTTTCTTGAGATGCAGTACCTCGCCGTCGACCTCTGACCACCTCACGGCTGGAAATCATCGTGAGTGACCACTCGGGAGAACTCGATGGGGCCGCTGCCCTTCCAATAGTGAATCCGCCGAGCAGACGGGGAGTTGATCTGCAGCGCTGCCCGCATGCAGTAGGCACCATCGGAAGCCCGGGTCACCGGGGGAGCACCTCCAGCATCATTCTCGCGAAGCCGATGAATCCCGCGTGCCGTGAGGTGCTCCGGCGGAAGGATTAGCAGGTCAACCATGACCTCAAGTACCTTTTCGCGGGTGATCCCTTCCAGCACCTCAAGTGACTCGATGAAGTGAGGTCCAATTGTGAAGTCAGGAAGTGGACGAGATGCCTTGTCGCTTGCCTGGACTCTCCAAGCCCAGGTGAGATGCAATTCGAATCGCAGTCGAAGCTCAGGGTCCAAGAATGCGCCCTGCAGCCAGTCGGCGCCATATGGCGCCCTACTTTCGAGCGTCCCTTTGCGCCGATCGGCCTCGTTCTGGGATCGGCGAAGCCGGGTCCGCTGAGTTCGAAGCTCGGACTGCAGGCGATCCCTTTCGGTACGCAACTCTGCAAGGTCTCGCAGGGTTGCGCCGTGTTCCTTCTTGAGCACCTGATAAGACTCTTCCAGTCCCACGACCCTGTCGGTGAGTTGAGCGGCTTTGGCGCGTTCCGAATGGAGGGAGTTGGTGAGGTCCTTCACCACACCTCGCGATGAGTCAAGGGGACGCGGCGGCAGGCGTTCGGGGGCGGCACTTGACGCTGGGATCGCTCGTCCCGGACGCAGGAGAGCTGGTGTCGGTCGGTGCGGCTCTTTCTGGCCGAGCTGAAGGGTTGAGTCACCAGAGATCTGATCCGGGGAGTCGACCGGCTCACTCACGATGAGCATGAGTGCCAGTTCTTCTGGAGAAGAACCCTCAGACTGTGGAAGGAGTGAGGCTGATGGGCTTTCGCCTGCTGGCATGCCCGGCCCCGGTGGCAGGGGCGGATCGAGCCAAGGTGGGCCACCCAGTAGCAGCGGCGGGCCCGGCCGGACTATCTCATCGTCATCAACATCGAGAAGGCTCAGCCGCCAATGGGGATCTGTGGCAACCAGCCGTGCCGCGATGGTCTCTCCGGGTGAGAGGAGTGAGGTCAAGTTGTCGAAGGAGTTGGTCGTCACCTCAGCCACATTGATGATGACGAAGAAGCCGGGATAGATCTCTGCCTCGGCACGTGCAGCATCAACCGATGCGATCCGCGTAGAAATCACCTCTCCGACACGAAGCTCTCCTAGTGCCTCGGCCGCTGGTCGCAGCATCCCGCGTATATCCAGCCGTCGAGTGGCAAGATCAAGATCACCCGAGACCTCCATGCCCGCCGTCACCACGTGGTCCAGGTCCACGGACACGCCAGTGGTCTCGGCACAGATCGTTGCGATGCCACCGGACACTTCCACCAACGCCCTCGTTGCCACGGGAAACCCCTTGACCATTCCGGTCACCCGTTGACGCGAGGGAGCCGGTCGATCAAGTAGGCCCGCTGCCATGGCAGCCAAGAGTGCATCCGAAATGAGATTACCGGCAGCACGCGCTCCTTCAGGAGGCCGATAAGACGTCGCCTCAGCAGGGCGACGATGTCGC
>CAZLHZ010000062.1:0-2112 GCA_964559285.1 uncultured Actinomycetes bacterium
CGCTGAGCTGGGGCTGCCTGTGGCCGATGCCGACTCCATGCGCCGCGCCTTCCCGCAGATCGAGATGACCGTCTTCCCCCTCGCGGGCATCCCCGCCTCCCCCATGAGCATCACCGACGAGAAGGGCAACCTCGTCGTCTTCGAGACCACGAGCAACCAGGTCGCTGAGAAGCTGGCCCGCGCCTCCGTCATGCAGCTCGGCATGAACAACGCGATCTCGTGCTACTCCATGACCGCCGGCCAGGTCGGCGCCCACGGCATTCAGGGCTCGATGAGCTACTGCCTCGACCTTGGCGCGCGCCTGTCCGCGGTCCAGCGCGGTGAGCCGGGAGCGTTCGACACCTTCTGTGCGTACGCCGATGCCCGCGTGCACTTCACCGGCAAGATCATCGACCTCGATCGTCGCACCACGGCCGGCTTCGCCCGCGGCACTGTCGTTCTGGAGCATCTCGATGACCCGGAGCGCACGATGCGCATCGAGATCCAGAACGAGTTCCTCATCGCGTTCGAGGATGGCCGCCCGGTCATCACGACCCCGGACCTCATCTGCCTGCTCGACAGTGAGACAGCAGCACCCATCACCACCGAGTCGCTGGCATGGGGCCAGCGGGTCATCGTCATCTCCATGCCGTGCGCGCCCGAGTGGCATCAGCCCGGCATGCTCGAGCTCGTCGGACCCGGAGCCTTCGGGTACGACGTGGACTACGTCCCTTCAGGAGGAGCGCAATGAAGCAGCTGCGGATCGGCATCGACGTCGGTGGCACCAACACGGATGCGGTCGTCGTCGACAGTGACGGTGCCGTCGTCGCCAGCACGAAGGCCGCGACCACACCCGACCCGTCCGATGGCATCCGCGCCGCACTGGCCGCGGTCATCCGGGACGTCGACACCTCCCGCATCACCCAGGCGATGCTCGGCACGACGCACCCGGCCAACGCCATCA
The DNA here is from genome assembly GCA_964559285.1 of uncultured Actinomycetes bacterium. Classification (GTDB taxonomy): domain Bacteria; phylum Actinomycetota; class Actinomycetes; order S36-B12; family S36-B12; genus CAZLHZ01. The sequence continues at coordinate 944 of CAZLHZ010000062.1, forward strand.
TCCGTCGGCGCGACTTGGAGAAGGTCGGAGTCCTGCGCCTGGCCGCTCCGTCGAGCCTCGCGGTTCGCCCGGGTGCGGCATGGCCAGCAGACCTGCATGCCACCGTCATCGGCCCGAGCGAGATCATCCGCGGCGGCTTCGAATATGACGGCTCTGAGATCGCTCCCCTCGACGTCGACGCAGTGAAGCGCTTCGCTGCCGCGTGCGTCGGCGTGGTCCCGTCCATCGCGGTGAGCTCGGCCTTCGCGCCGGCGAACTACGACCATGAGCTGCGGGCCGCCGAGATCATCGCCGCCGAGGTGGGTGACGCCCTGCGCATCGGACTCTCCCATCAGGTCGGCTCCATCGGCATGCTGGAGCGCGAGAACGCGACCGTGCTCAATGCGGCCCTCTTCGGTGTCGCCAAGGGCGTCGTCGAGGGATTCCACATCGCCCTGCGCAGCCACGGCCTCGAGGTCGAGTCCTACCTCACCCAGAACGACGGCACCCTCATGACGGCCGAGGAGGCCATGCGGCTGCCGATCCTCACCGTCGGCTCCGGCCCGACGAACTCGATGCGCGGGGCCTGTGCCCTTGCCGGTCTCAGCGACGGTCTCGTCATCGACGTCGGCGGCACCTCGGCCGATGTCGGCATCCTCATCGATGGGTTCCCGCGCGAGTCCTCGGCCGCGGTCGAGGTCGGTGGGGTGCGCACGAACTTCCGGATGCCCGATCTCATCTCGATCGGCCTCGGCGGCGGCACCATCGTGGCGCCCGGTGCTGACGGCGTGAAGGTGGGACCGGACTCGGTGGGCTACCGCGTCATCACTGAGGCGCTCATCAATGGCGGCTCCACCCTCACCCTCTCGGACATCTCGACCCGCGGTGGCCGCCTCAGCGGATTCGGTGATGCCAGCCGCGCCGCCGGCATCGACCAGGCCGTCGTCGACGCCTCCCTGCGCTGGGTCGATGAGCAGATCCAGTTCCTCTGCGAGCGGATGAAGGCCAGTCGCACCGCGATGCCGCTCATCGCGGTCGGCGGCGGCTCCCACCTCGTGCCCGATCACGTGCCCGGGGTGGAGCGGGTCGTGCGCCCCAACCACCATGCGGTCGCCAATGCCTTCGGTGCCGCGATCGCCGAGGCCTCCGGTGCGGTCGACCGCGTCTACCGCTACGAGGCTGAGGGTCGA
>CAZLHZ010000062.1:2122-9282 GCA_964559285.1 uncultured Actinomycetes bacterium
CGGCGAAACGGCGGTCGAGGCCGCGATCCGCTCCGGTGCTGATCCCGAGCAGGTGCGCATCACCTCCGTCATGGAGGTGCCGATGAGCTACCTGCCGGGCCAGGGCTGCCGGGTCCAGGTGAAGGCCGCCGGTCCGCTGGCTGCCATCATCCGCTAGCACCCGCACCGTCATCGGAGCCATCCCATGTCTGAGCACCTGAGCGATTCGCGCGGCCTCACCGACCTGCACGAGGCAGCACAGATCTACCTGCGCTACAACGACGCGGAGAACGAGCACGACCTGCAGACCGCGGGCACGCTCGTCGCATCGGATCTCGCGGTGGAGATCAACGGCATCGCGCAGATCGCGTCGGCCGAGGAGGATGCGAAGGCCAACGCCGAGCTCTTCCGCACCTATCCGGACTATCGACGCGACATCGTCGAGGTTGTGCCGAGCGGCCCTCGCGCTGCCATTCGCTGGCACATGCGGGGTACGCCGGCCCCGGGACTCACCGTCCCGCCCCTCGATGTCCACGGGTGCTCGTTCGTCGAGGTGCAGGATGGGCGGATGATCCGCGCCGCGCTCTATGTCAACGGGCAGGCCCTCTCGGATGTGCTCGATCGCGCCCAGGGGTCCTGAGACATGACCATCCGGCTGCCGATGGCGGACTGCCACAACGACCTGCTCATCGGCTGCCTGCACCAGCGCGAGCGCGGGCACACCGATCCCTTCGGTGACTTCTGGCTGCCCCAGCTGCGGGCGGGCGGTGTCGTCCTGCAGGTCCTGCCGACCTTCATCGAGGAGCAGTGGGTCGGCGAGGGTGCGCTGCGACGCACTCTGCTCATGCTCGAGGAGGCATGGCGGATCGCCGACATGCACCCGGCCGATGTCGCGATCTGCCTCACGGGCGCGGACATCGAGAAGGCCATCGCCTCCGGGCGGATCGCGCTCATCCTCGCCCTTGAGGGGTCCGAGGGGATCGGGCGCGATATGGAGGTGATGCGCTCGCTGCATCGCATCGGCGTACGCATGATCTCGATGGCCTGGAATCGGCGCACGATGATGGCCGACGGCGTGGGCGAGAAGGACACCGGTGGTCGGCTCACGACCGTTGGCATCGAGGCCGTCGCCGAGATGGAGCGGCTCGGAATCGTCCTCGACATCAGCCACCTCTCGGAAGCCGGCTTCTGGCACGTCACCGAGATCGCGACGCGACCGTTCGTCGCCAGTCACTCCTCATGCCGCGCCCTGCAGGGGCATCCGCGCAATCTCACCGATGACCAGTTGCGTGCGATTGCCGCGGCGGGTGGGTTCGTCGCCCTCAATGCCTTCGGGCCGTTCCTGTCCGATGACCCGGGGCCGCGCGATCTCATCCGGCATGCGGTGCACGCCGCCGGGATTCTCGGTGCGGGCAGCGTCGCGCTCGGCATGGACTACATGCTCGATCTCGCGCACACGGTCGATCCGATCCTCGGGCGCGCGCTCGTGCGCATCGACGAGATCCCCTATCCGCAAGGCCTGCGCCGACCCGATGAGCTGCAGGGCATCGCCGATCTGCTCATCGAGGCGCTCGGCGAGCAGGATGCGGCACTTATCGCCTCGGGCACGATGCGCGAGCACCTGTCCCGCCTGCTGCCGGCCGGGTGAGCGACACGGCGCTGATGGACACGGCACTATAGGCGCGTGACCCAGCGAACCGAGGCACGTCCGGTCACGGTCCGCCAGCTCCTGGCCACCGACTCGCTCCTGCACGAGGGTGAATTGGTCGCCGGCTCCGGCGGGCTGGACCGGATCGTCACCGATGTGCTCACCGGCACGATTCAGGGCACCACTGCTGCGCTGCCGTCCCTGCCGAATGCGCTGCACATCCTCGACGGTGGGCATCTGCGCGGTGACAACTACCAGGTCGATATGGCGATCCTGCATGCCGCCGACACCGGCGCGGCCGGGATCGTCGTGTGCACGACCCGCGCCACCATCGCGCTCGCGGCGATCCGGCTCGCCGACAAGCTCAAGCTGCCGATCATCGTCGCCTCCCGCGCCGCCCCCGTCATCCTCGCCGACGCCCTGCGCCAGATCGTGCGCGCTCCCCTGCTCGTGCGCAGCACCGCCCTCATGGAGGCGGTCGAGTCGCTGCGCAAGGCCTCGCAGTCGACCGGCATGGATGCGGTCCTCGCCGACCTCGGCGCGATCCTCAACGGCCGCGTGGCTCTCCTCGGCTCCGACGGCACCCTCGTCGCCGGTGACGCGGCAGGCCGGGCCCTGGATCCACGGCACCTCATCGAGGTGCCGACGACGACACGCGTGGCACCACACGTCTATATAGCGCAGCCGCTGAGTCTGGCCCGGCGTGAGCCCCCCGGCTTCTGGCTCGTCATCGAGCTCAGCGACCCGACCGACTTCTGGTGCTCCGTCGCCGCTGACGCCCTCGGGATCTCAGCGTGGTTCGCCACGAGTCGACTGGTCGCCGATCGCCTTGAACGCGAACGCGATGCCCGCTTTCGGGTCGGCGTGCTCAACGCCATCGTCGCCGGATCGGAGCGCCCCGAGCCGATCCTGCTCGAGCATCTCGCGATCCTCGGCTGGCAGGTCGACGGCTGGTGCACCGGCATCCATGTGCAGGCCACCGGCGATGCCGATGCACTGCGCATCCTCACCCTCACTGACGAGTTCACCCGCGCACTCTCGGCAGCCGGACTCAGCGGCCCCGTGATCGAACGCCCCGACGGCTGGACGATATGGACGGTGCAGCGTCGCGAGCCCGAGGCATCGACGTACCGCTCCATGTCGCAACGCCTGGCCAAGGCACTCGAGTCATTCGTCGCGCGTGCCCCGCGGATGAACCTGCACGGCGGCATCGGTCGGCCCTACACCGGACTCGCGGGACTGCGGACGAGCCTGGCGGAGGCGAAGGAGTCCGCGACGATTGCGCAGGCCGCGGGTGGCACCACAGGTGTGCAGCACGTTGATGAGATGGGCGTACGCCGAATCCTGCTGGGCTGGTACGCATCAGAGTCCTTCGCCGAGTTCGCTCACACACTTCTCGATCCACTCCTCGTCGCCGACACGGACGGATCACTGCTGCAGACCCTGGAGTGCTACCTCGACAGTGAGTCGTCGGCGACGCTCGCGGCGGCGGCACTGGACGTCCATCGCAACACGATCCTCAATCGTGTCGAGCGGCTGCGCTCCCTGCTCACGGTGGATCTGGACGATCCAGAGGAACGGCTCGCGGTGCAGCTCGCCTGCCGGGTCATCCGGCTCAAGGAGCGCGAGTAGCCAGTCGCCATTGCTGCATAGGATGCACGGGAGGGCCATTCGGGCCCGCAGGCGCCGAATCTTGGGCGGATCGCCCTAGATTCGGGTTCTCATTAGGCGATCTGCCCCTTCACTGACGTCGCTGTGAACCCTACCGTTCCGGCGTCGACCGAACCGGTCGGCTCGTCCCCTTCTGGAGGAATCGTGCTCCGTTCCCGTCCCACCAAGGCGCTGTTCGTGGCGTCCGGTGCTGTCATCGCCCTGGCCCTGGCGGCCTGCGGTGGCGGCGGCGGCTCCTCGTCATCCAGCGCTGCCCCCACGTCCAGCTCCGCGCCGACGTCCAGCGCGGCCCCGACGTCCAGCGCGGCTCCGGCTCCGCTGAACGCGAAGGTGGCCTACCTGTCGGCTTCCTCGGCCAACACCTGGCTGCAGGCGTCCAAGGCCGCCATGACTGAGATCGGTGCCGCCAACGGTGTCGAGCTCGTCGAGTTCGACGCGCAGTTCAAGCCCGGCGAGCAGTCCAAGCAGATCCAGGACGTCATCGCCGCGGGTGACTACGCCGGCATCGTCATCGCCGGTGTCGATGGCGCAGCACTCATCCCCGACCTCGAGGCAGCCATCAAGGCCGGCATCAAGGTCGTCGTCCTCAACCAGGTCATCGGCGAGAAGCTCGACACCCCCGAGCCGCAGTTCGAGGGCGCGAGCGCGGTCGTCATGGTTCCGCCGTACACCTCCGGCCAGAACCTCGGCAAGCTCACCGTCAAGGCGTGCGAGGGCATCGACCCCTGCAACGTCGTCTACTTCTTCGGCATCAAGGGCATCCCGCTCGACACCGCCGTCCGCGGCGGCTTCGACGAGATCACCGCCGGCAGCCCGAACATCAAGGTTGTCGCCGAGGGCGAGGGCCAGTACCTTGGCCCCGACGTTGCCCTCGCTGCGATGCAGGACATCATCGCCAAGACCCCCGAGTTCGACGTTGTCGTCGGCCCGGACCAGGCGATGCAGGGTGCACAGCTCGCGCTTGAGGATGCCAGCATCACCGATGCCAAGATCATCGGCTTCGGCGGCTCCGAGGCGGCCATCACCGCCGTCAAGAGCGGCGCCTGGTGGGGCGACCTGTTCGGCGCTCCGTTCACCGAGGGCCAGCTCGCGATGGAGGCCATGGTGGCGGCACTGCGTGACGGCACCGTGACCGGTGGCATCAGCCCGCTTCCGGAGTTCCCGGACGGCGGCCTGGTGACGCAGGAGAACGTCGACGCGTTCACCGCCCAGTGGGCCGGCTGATCCGGTAGACACTCACTCGTGTCCAGTCCTGCAGTCGAGTTCCGCGGCATCAGCAAGACCTACGGTGCCACGGTCGCCCTCGCCGACATCGATCTTGAGATCGCGTCGGGCACCATTCACGCCCTCGTGGGCGAGAACGGTGCGGGCAAGTCGACGCTGGGCAAGATCCTCGCGGGGATCACTGCATCGGACACGGGAACTGTGAGCATCGCGGGGCGAGTCGAGACTCTCGGCTCGCCCCGCGATGCACTCTCCGCGGGCGTCACGATGATCGCCCAGGAGCTCTCGCTGGTGCCCGGGCGCACCGTTGCCGAGAACATCTTCCTCGGCATTGAGACCCACACCGGACCGTTCGTCCGACGACGCGACATCGCCCGGCGCTGTGCGGAACTCATGGAGCGCACCGGCATCGCGGTTGACCCTTCGGCTCTTGTCGCCGACTTGCGCGTCAGCGACCAGCAGAAGGTCGAGATCCTGCGCGCCCTTGCGCGTGACGCCAGCATCATCGTCATGGACGAGCCGACCGCGCGCCTGAGCTACGTCGAGACCGCCGCCCTCATGTCGACGGTCCGTGACCTCGCCCGCAGCGGCCGCACCGTCCTGTTCATCTCACACTTCCTCGACGAGGTCCTTGACCTCGCCGACACCGTCACGATCATGCGCGATGCCCGCATCGTGCGCACCGGCCCGACAGCCGCCGAGACGCGCCACTCCCTCATCGAGGGGATGACCGGGCGCACCCTTGATGCGATGTTCCCCGCCCGCGTGCCCGTGGCTGCGGATGCTCCGGTCGTCCTTGAGGTTTGTGGCCTGGGGCGGTCGCGCGAGTTCAGCGACATCTCCCTGACGGTGCGGGCCGGCGAGATCGTCGTGCTCTCCGGACTCGTCGGGGCCGGACGCACCGAGGTGCTGTCCGCTATCTACGGCGCGCGACCTGCTGACTCCGGTACGGTAACGCTCCAGGGATCGACGTACCGCCCCCGCAGTGTCCGCGAGGGACTCGAGCGTGGCCTGGCCCTCATCCCCGAGTCACGCAAGGACCTCGGTCTGGTCCTCGAGCGCTCCGTGAGCGACAACGTGACGCTGCCCTATCTGCGCGATGTTGAGGCGAGCGGTTTCGTGTCGTCGCGTCGGGAGCGAGCGCTCGTGTCAGAGCGCATGTCGATGGTGGGCGTCAAGGCCGCCTCCCCCGACATCGATGTCATCACCCTGTCGGGCGGCAACCAGCAGAAGGTGCTGTTTGCGCGCTCACTCGTGCGCACTCCCGCGGTGCTGCTGGCCGATGAGCCGACGCGCGGAGTCGATGTCGGCGCCAAGCGCAGCATCTATGACCTGATCGTCGGGCTCGCTGCTGATGGCATGGGAGTGCTCGTCGTGTCGTCAGAGATTGAGGAGGTCATGGGCTTGGCCCATCGCATCCTCGTCATGAACTCGGGTCGGATCGTCGCGGAGTTCGACGGTGCGACAGCAGATGAGCAGTCGGTCCTCAATGCCGCCTTCGGAATGCCAGGAGACCAGCCATGACGAGTCCCACCGTGATCGAGGCGGTTGCCCCTGCTCCGCGCAGGAAGTGGACCTACTACCTGTCCAACTACGGGATCGTGTGGGCGACGCTTGCGCTGTTCATCCTGCTCGCGGCGACGACCAACAACTTCCTGAGCGTGGAGAACCTGCGCAACATTCTCGACCAGCAGTCGATCTATCTCATCGTGGCCGGATTCGTCACGATCGTGCTCATCGTCGGCGGCTTCGATGTGAGCATCGGTGCGATCTACGTGCTCGCGCCGCTGGTCGCCCTGCGCGTGGTCAATGCCACCGGCTCGGTGTGGCTCTTCCTGGCTGCCGGCATTGCGGTTGGCGTCCTCACCGGTGCCTTCAACGGCGTCATCGTCACCAAAGGTCGGATCAACTCCTTTATTGCCACCCTGGCCACGGCGACGATCTTCTTCGGTGTCGCCTACCTCGTGACCGGGGGAACGATCATCCGGCTGCAGGACACGTCGTTGCGGTCCATCGCCAAGGCGCAGATTCTCGGGCTCACCAGCTCGACGTGGATTGCGATTCTCTGCCTCATCATCGCGTGGCTGCTGCTGGAGAAGACCCGCTTCGGGCGCTATGTCTTCGCGGTCGGCGGCAATCGTGAGGCGGCGCGACTGGCCGGTGTGCCCGTGGATCGGATCGTGTTCATCGCGTTCCTGCTGGGGGCCATGGCCGCCGGGCTCGCCGGCACGCTCACCGCTGCCCGGACGCTCACCGCACAGGCGAGCGACGACTTCTCGCTCATCTTCACCGTCGTGGCCGCCATCGTCGTCGGCGGCACGTCAATTGCCGGCGGGTTCGGGGCCATCTGGCGCACCGTCATCGGCGTCTTCTTCATCGCGCTGCTGGGCAACGGCTTCAACCTCAACGGGATCGACCCGATCTACCAGCGGGTCATCCAGGGCATCGTCATCCTGCTCGCGGTCGGGCTGGATGCGTGGACGCGAGGGCGACGCACCTAGCGGTTGACGTCAGCGGTTGACGTCGGCCGTCCACAGCCGGCGCACCTGTCGCACACTCAGCGTCGTCTCCTCGTGACCACCGACGGCGGCGTAGTCCCCCGGGTGCAGGAGGTAGAGCGCTGCCAGCGGATCCCACA
>CAZLHZ010000063.1:0-2514 GCA_964559285.1 uncultured Actinomycetes bacterium
CGGCAAGATCGACCAGATCGCCGAGATCTTCTGGGAGACCAAGAAGGCGTAAGGCATGAGAGGGCCCCCTGACGCGCTTGTGCGGGTCAGGGGGCTCTCTCATGTGCGACGACCGGTTGGCCACAACCCTGTCCGTCCGCTCACAAGCGGTCTGACCACGACGACCTCTGCGCACCTCAGCCTCGCCGGTCCCTCCTCATCGGCAATGTTGCCCGCGACATCATCCGGGCCCACGGGTGTCTGCATCGCCAGCCCGAATCCAAGACATCGCTCAGGCCTCCCGCCTACCATGCGGCATCCGTCATCCGAAATAGAGGTGGACGTATGCCGGCCACGTCAGTCATTGAGGTGCCTTCACGGCACCGACGCGCTGGCCGCAAGCCCAACGGGAAGCGAACAGCATGTACTTCGACCATGTGATCACCGGTGGGACCCTCGTCAACAGCGCGGGCGAACACCGCGTGAATGTCGGGATCAAGGGCTCCACGATTGCGTACGTCGGTCCCGATGAGGTCCCAGCCGCTTCCCATCTTGACGCGACCGGGCTCTACCTACTGCCGGGTGGCATCGACACGCATGTGCATCTCATGGATCCGGGAAGCCCAGAGCGTGAGGACTTCCCCACCGGAACCGCGGCTGCAGCGGTCGCGGGGGTCACGACGATCATTGAGCACACTCATGGCAGGCCGGTCCGGACCGTCGCAGACCTTGAGGAGAAGCGGTCCTATCTCAACGGGCGGTCCTCGGTTGACTACGCACTGGCTGCCCATGCGTGGCCCGGCCAGAAGCAGGACGTCGATGCCCTGTGGAGTGCCGGTGTGGGCTTCTTCAAGGTCTTCACCTGCACCACGCACGGCATCCCCGGGCACAATGCCGCAGATCTGCGGAACCACCTTGCGCAGACGGCCTCATGCGGAGCGATCTCCCTGCTGCACTGCGAGGATGAGTCGTTGACCGCCTACGCGGAGGAGGTTCTCCGGGAGTCTGGCCGCACCGATCATGACCTGCTTCTGGAGTGGCGCAATCGGGATGCGGAGGTTGTAGCCGCCGCCGTGGCAGGTGTCCTCGTGAGGCGAACGGGTGCGCGTGCCGTCATTGCACATGTGAGCAACCCTGAGGTTGCCGCCTACACGATGCGCGAACGCGCCATGGGTGCCGCACTTCACGCCGAGTCCTGCCCCCAGTACTTCCTGCTTCGCGAGGATGAGGTGCGGGCATGTGGCACTCTCCGAAAGTTCACTCCCCCGGCTCGGGCACGCAGCAACGGTGATGAAGCAGACATGTGGACACTGCTTCGGCAGGGCACGCTCACCCACATGTCATCCGACCATGCCCCGTCCACCATGGAGCAGAAGATGGCCGGGGACATGTGGAACGTCCATTTCGGACTGCCCGGATTGGACTCCACGATGAGCATCCTGCTTGATGCGGTGGCGCGCGGACATCTTGAATACACCGACGTCGCTCGCGTCTATAGCGAAATGCCCGCGGACATCTATGGACTCTCACCCCGGAAGGGGCGAATCTCTCCCGGTGCCGACGCAGACATCGTTGTTGTCGATCCGCAGCGTTTCCGAACGATCACCCACGAATCCGTGATCTCCAAGGCCGGGTGGAGTCCCTTCGACGGTCGTGAAGTCCGAGGCATGGTGACGCACACCTACCTTCGGGGAACACTGATCTCCCATGAGCGTCAGCTTGTCGCTGCAGGGCGAGGCGAGTTCGTGCCCGGTGGTGGCGCATGAGCGCCTTAGATCGATCTGGCAATGCATCACAGTCTGATCTGCCGGTGGTGCATGCATTCGTCCTCGGTGGCACCATCAGCATGACGCAGGGGGCTGGCGGTGTCGCTCCTGACCTCTCTGGCAAGGAGGTCTTCGCGAATGTTGCCGACCTGGAGAGCACCGCACGAGTTGTCCTCCACGACTTCCGCAAACTGCCCGGGGCTTCGCTTCGGCTTGACGACATCTTCGAGCTTGCGCTGCTGGTCAGGAATGAGCTGGACGGCGGTGCCGCCGGGGTAGTCGTGGTCCAGGGAACGGACACGATCGAAGAGGTGGCATTCTGCCTGGACGTCTTGATTCAGACACCAAAACCTGTCGTTGTCACCGGTGCCATGCGATCGCCAGCGGCACCCGGTCCCGACGGTGACGCAAACCTCAGCAGTTCGGTCATCACTGCTGCGTCCGGAATCGACTTCGGAGGAGTTGTCGTTGTGCTCGGAGATGAGATCCATGCCGCGCGACTGGTGTCAAAGTCACACTCGACCAAGCCGTCAGCCTTCCAGTCTCCTGCGGCCGGTCCGATGGGAACCATCATCGAGGGCGCGGTTGTCGGACACTTGGCCTTGCGCCATCGCGCTCCGAGCGTAAGCGCGCGGCCCATTCGAGATGCGGCCTCGGTGCCGATCATCATCCTCGGACTTGATGATGACGGACTTGCACTGAGTGTGGGGCCGCATGCTGACGGGCTCGTCATCGAGACCATGGGCGCCGGTCACATCCCATCCTGGCT
>CAZLHZ010000063.1:2524-6254 GCA_964559285.1 uncultured Actinomycetes bacterium
AATCCCGGTCGTCATGTGCTCACGGACACGGTCCGGGCCTACGCTCACGGCAACCTATGCCTTCCGGGGATCAGAGCAGGATCTCCTTCATGCCGGCGTTATCCGGGCCGGATCACTGACATCCATGAAGGCCCGGCTGCTGCTGCTCCTGCTTCTGAGGACTGGCGCCGATCGAGCGACGATCAATCAGACGTTTTCGGCCATTGAATAGAGAGTGTCAGCCAAGGTGAGAGGACACGTGCACATGTCAATTTTGCTGACTCACGCCTATGTGGTGACAGTCGATCCCGCCCGCCGAGTCATCCCCGATGGATGGATTCTCATTGAGGGCAACCTCATCACCGGAATCGGGAGCTGCACCTCGGACCCATTGCCCTCAGCTGGCGAGGTACTTGACCTGAAGGGCATGTTGGCCATGCCTGGATTGATCAACGGCCACAACCACCATTGGGGAAGCCTGTTCAAGAACACGGGGGAAGGGCTCCTCCTAGAAGACTGGTTAGACCAGGTCACGCTCCCCCTTCTCATGACCCTGACCAATGACGACCTTCGTGTCGCCGCCTACCTCGGGGCGATTGAGCAACTCAAGACCGGAACTACCTGCTCCCTCAACCACCTCGTCAACATCAATGACGATGAGAGCCTGAAGGCCATTATTGAGCCGGTCGTCGACGTAGGCGTGCGGCAGCTGGTGGCGAAGGAGATGCGTCACACCCCTTCGCCCCCGTTCTCGAGTAAGTACCCCTCATTCCCCAGTACCCGATCGCTCAACGAGGAGGTCGCCTACGCCGAGGAGGTCGTGAGCCGCTGGGACGGCGAGGCCGGTCGGGTGCACATGGGCCTGGCCATCGAGACCGGTGCGAATTGGATGCTCCACAATGCGACATCCGACGAGCTCATCATCGAAGGTGTGCGACTTGCGCAGAAGAGAGACCTGAAGATCACGAACCACTGTTCGGCAGGCACGCCGTGGCTGTCTGTCGGCGAGTTCGAGTTGATGACGGGTGGTGGGGATGTCGACTACCTCGTCAAGCTTGGAGCGCTGACGAGCAACTGGACGCTCGCTCATTCCCTGCATCTCAAGGCGCGTGAAATTGACGCGGTGGCCCGGGCCGGGGCGGGCATCGTGACAAACCCGGTGAGCAATGCTTACAGCTGCGACGGCATTGCACCGCTGAAGGACATGATGAAGGCCGGTATCGCGATCGGTCTGGGCACCGATGGGACCTACGTCAACTGCTCCCCTGACATGGTGGAGCAGATGAAGTTCGCCGTCCTCATCCAGAATGTCACCCACTTGGATCCGACACTGATGACTGCCGAGTTGGCCATTGAGATGGCGACGATCGGCTCCGCCATGGCCCTCGGCATTGATCACCTTGTCGGATCACTCGAAGTGGGCAAGCGGGCAGACATTGCCGTCTTCAACCTCGGCACCGCACATTCGACGGTGGCAAACCGCCAGATTGCGGCGCTGGTGTTCTCGGCTCATGGCTCCGATGTCGACACCGTGCTGGTCGATGGACAGATCCGACTGCGCGGCGGTGAGCTGGTCGGGTTTGATGCCGAGAAGGCGGTTCTTTCCGAGGCGACAGACCGAGCCACGGCGGCGATCGAGCGGGCCGGATTGACGTCTCGCGTCTTCCAGCACTGGAGGCCACGCGCTCAATAGCCGAACCTCCTGCCCTCCGGCGTTCGTTCGGTTCAGACTGCTGAACGATATCCGGCGTCAGGGCTGCCTTCGCCGCTGTTCGAAGCCATCGCGACGCGAGCTAGTTCTGTCCCGAACTGCGTGCGCTGAGGATCTCCCTTCTGACCACCGTGAAGGACTTAGGAGGTGTCTACGTAGAGTTCAGGGTCGCTTTGGCAGCAGGTCGACGCGAACCAGGATCCACCAGACGACATATCCGAGCTGGAGCGGCTTCGTCTCTGGGTCGACTGATCTTGGATCCTCGGATCTGTGTCACCCCTGAACGCGCCTGTGCCCGGGATCAGGGTCGCTGATCCCGGGCACAGCCCTACTCGATCTGGTCCTACTTCGGCATGTACAGCCGGGACACGTACGTCGTCAGACCCCGACCCGCCTTGTTCACCGCCGCCACCGACACCCGATACCGCGCACCCGGCTTCAACCCCGTGATCGTCCGCTCCAGCACCGTCACCCTCGGCATCGTCGTCAACTTGTTCCCATCCTCCAAACGCCAGAACACGACATACCCCGTGATCGGCAGACCACCATTACTCGCCGGCGTCTTCCACGAAATATTCAACGTCCCATCCTTGGACTTCGACACAATCGTCAAATCCCGCGGCTTACTCGGCCTGGTCCCCGGAACACCCGGGCCATACACACCCTTCGCACTCCAGCCCACCGAATTCTTCGCATACGAATGAAGGGTGTACTCCTTACCGTTTGTCAACCCCGAAATCGTGCACGAATAGTTCTTCTGACCATCCTTCGCCGCAACCTCGCACTCCTTCCCACCCGGCATCGCCACCACCCGATACCGCGTGATCTGCGACGACCCAGAGAACTTCGACCGCGTCCACCGCAACGCCAACGCCTCATTCTTCGGAGACGCCACCACCCGAGGCGGACTCGGCGGCTGCGACACACCCGGAGTCACCGCATACGACCGCACCGCCTCACTCAACCCGGACGCATTCCGTGCCACCACCTCGAACACATACTCCGTCCCATTCGTCAAACCCGTCACCGTGCACGACGTCTTCAACGCACTGGCCTGACAACCCTTGCTCGACGGATCCGCCGACACCCCATACCCCGTAATCGCAGACGACCCCGCATCAACCGGCTTCGACCACGACACCGTCGCCTCCTTGCTCCGGGCCACGACCTCAACATTGCGCACCTCAGACGGTACACCGGCACCACCACCGCCACCACCACCGCCGCCACCGGAGCCGGAGTAGGTATATGCGTCGATGAGACTGCCTGAGCGCTCGGCACCGCTGCGCCAGGGAAGGGTAACCACGACTGAACCCGTCGAAGGGGTCCACGGGGAAGCAGCTGCGGTCGTGCACGTGATCTCAGTCCAGCTCACGACGACGACATCCGTGCACAAGACTCCTGCCACGGCGACCGCTGCATTCTCACCTTGACCGTTCGTCGCGATGAAGCCGGTGCCGGTGATCGTCAGCTTCGTTCCACCCTTGACAGTCCCCGATGATGGTGACACGGTGGTAACAGTCGGCGCCTCATTCACGCGCGTATATCCACCTGCCAGCGTCGCAACCTGGGTGTCGGGGTTGGTCACCGTGACATCAAGAGCTCCCAACTTCCAGCCCTGAGGCACCGTGCAGGTGATCTCCGTGGAACTCACGACGACCACCTCCTCGCACGCCTCAGAATCGATGTCCACTGTCGCATCCGGTTGGAAGCCGGTTCCTGTGATGGTGATCTCGGTGCCGGGTTCGAGAGGCCCAGACGAGGGCGACACACTCGTGATCGTGGGAGCCGCTGCCATGTCCTGGTAGATATAGATCGCGTTAACGAGGGCGTACTTGCCCACGGCGTACACCTGCTGGTTCGACCGGACTCGGATGACATCGAAGGCCGATGCGTTCCACGCCATGCCGAACTCGGAGCGCGTGTTCGTCATCGTGTCCAGATTGAGAACCCGGATGCCGTCGCACGACGCCACAACAAGTCGAGATCCATCCGGGTCGATATCTATCGCCCGCGAGTGCTGAAGGCTGTCGTTGCAGA
>CAZLHZ010000063.1:6264-7823 GCA_964559285.1 uncultured Actinomycetes bacterium
ATTGTCGGGAACATGGATGGTGGAAATTGAGGATGTGCCGCCTTCAGCGTTGTAGACGTAGGCAGTAGAGGGATCGGTGGGTGAGAACACAATGCCACGCGGTCCGGCCAGGTATCCCTTGACCGTTCCCACTCCGGAGATGTACGTGACGCTGTAACTATTGCTCGGGTCAATGACCGCGACCTTGTTGTCGAATGCCGCGTTGGTGCCGTCACCGGAGACGGGGACGTAGACCTTCCCGTCCGGGCCGACCGTCGGATGTCCCGGGCGGTTGAGGCCGCTCACGTCCTGCGCGAGCACTGGCGGGGTCGACAGATTGGCCGGGTCCAGGGTGTAGACGAGAACGTGGCCGTTGCCCCACCGAGACACGTAGAGCTTCGTGTTGTCAGGCGAGACGGTCATCCCGTAGGTCTCAGTGCCGGGCAGGGTGATCGTCGCAACCTCAGTCTTGGTCGCCGTGCTGATGACGTGCAGCTTCGCGTCCAGCAGTGAGTAGACGTAGACCGCGCCTCCATTGGGGGCGACGGCGAGGGCCATCGGCTGGTTGGGGATACCGATCTGTGTGGCCGTACCGCTCCAGTTGTTGCCTCCGTTGAGGGTCGGATCGATGAGGTAGACAGACCCCCAGTCAAGGGCGGCAATGAACGTCCCGTCGGCTGACTGGCCGAGTTGAACCGCTGAGGAATAGGCGTTGAGGATGCGGCCTACCATCGCCACGCGGTCATTGGCCTGCGCCGCCGTCGGTGCGATGAACACGCTGGCCAGCACGCCCACCATGGCGGCTGGGACAATCGCCTTGAGGATCCGCTGAGACCGCACTCCCTGACGCATCCGGGATGTGAATCGCATTCCTGCCTCCTCACCAGCCTGCCTGGCCTTCTGCCGGCACCGTGTGGATGCTAGGTGCGGCGTTGCGGCGGGCCCCCCTCAGCGAGGGATATCCCTTGCAGGCCCTCTCCCGAGGTTGTCATCGCGGTGCCTGAGGGCGGCCACGGTCATGTCGGGGTCGAACCGGTCCACGGGGTACGCCGGTGCCAGTCACTGTCGGACCGGCCGTGTGCGGCAGACGTGAGACCGGCTTTCCCCGTGTGCCACACTCAGCCACGCTGGTGCGAAGGGACTGGAGGACGGCGCATGAGGACACCATCGACTCCCGTCGTCGACGTCCATGCCCACCACCTCCCCGACGCCATTGTCGCCGCGCTGAGGCTGCGATCAACGGCACCGCGACTGGTCGACGGGGCGATGCCCCTCGTCGACTGCGGCAGCGGCCTCATGTACCCCCTCCTGCCAGGACTCGTCGATCTTGAGGGCCACCTCGCCCGCATGGCGACTCAGGGCATCACGACACGGCTCCTCAGCGTGCCACCGCCGGGGGTCGCTGGCCTCTCCCGCGCCGACAGTGTTGCCGTCGCCCGTGATGCCAATGACGAGCTCGCCTCCCTGCCGGAGATCTCGCATGGTCGACTGCGAGGTCTCGCCGTTCTCCCACTTCAGCACCCGGACGCGGCTGCCGAGGAGCTGCATCGGGCGGCAGACCTCGGCCTTGCCGGGGCACA
>CAZLHZ010000063.1:7833-9152 GCA_964559285.1 uncultured Actinomycetes bacterium
GAACGCCGAGGGCCGACCTCTTGATGGACCCGACTACCACCCGCTCTTTGCAGCGGCCGCGGAGCGTGATGTCACCCTCGTCATCCACCCGACCCTGCCCATCGACCGGTCAGCCGTTGATGCTCCAGGACTCACGACGACACTCGGCTTCCTCTTCGACACGACAGCCTGCGTCGCGCGACTCATCGTCAGCGGCATCTATGACCGACATCCGGAGCTCAAGGTGCTACTGCCGCATGTCGGGTCGACGCTCCCCCTCCTCATGGGTCGATTCGACTACGAGTTCGACCTCATGGGAATCAATCTGCCCTTCGCGGGCCGACCCTCAGCGCATCTTCGTCGGCTCTATGTCGACTGCGTGTGCGAGTCACCGGGAGCCTTGCGCCTCGCCGTCGAGACCTTCGGTGCCGACCACGTCATGTTCGGCAGCGATGAGCCATTCTGGTCTGGCGAACGTGCAGCCCTGACCCTCGCTGCCGCTCGGCTGAGCTCCGCGGAGGTCGAGCAGATTCAGCATGGCACAGCGACTACCCTCTTCGGCTCTGCGATCACGCACCACATCGACACCTGAGGAGGCGGGCATAGAGGTGGACCTCACCGTCAATGACACCGAGTACCGGGTCACCGTCAAGCCCGGAGACACTCTGCTCACGACTCTGCGTGACCATCTGGGACTCACCGGGGCGAAAGGCTCCTGTGAGCGGGGCGAGTGCGGTGCCTGCACGGTTCTCATAAGCAACCGGCCCGTCGCCTCGTGCGTGCTCCTCACGGTCGAGGTCGCGGGCGAGATCACGACGATCGAGGGGCTCGCCGACCAATCACTCGACCTGCGGGAGAGCTTTGCCGACAACTACGGATTCCAGTGCGGCTACTGCACCTCCGGCCAGATTGTGCGTGCCGAATCCCTTCTCACATCCGCGGCGCCCGGATCACTCGATCGCGCCCAGGTGGCGGCAGCCATGAGCGGCAACATCTGCCGGTGCACGGGCTACAGCCAGATTGTCGACGCTGTGGAGAGCTGTGCGCGTCGCCGCGGGTTGTGGGCGACGGAGGATGAACCGCGAACCACATCGGGGCCCGTACTCGCCCGGTGGACTGGCGAGCCAAGACCTCTGGATCCTCCCGCTTTGTCCTTGACCAGCTCGCTCGCGATCTGGGCACACCTCCCCTGTGGGCGGCCATCCATCGGTCACCCCTTGCCCTGGCAGATGTCCTGTCGGTCGATGTGACCCGTGCTGCCGCAGCCCCGGGGGTGCAGGCCGTCATCACGGCGGCCGACTTCGCTGACCGGATGTACTTCCCCGGGCTTCCCTTCAGCG
>CAZLHZ010000064.1:0-1198 GCA_964559285.1 uncultured Actinomycetes bacterium
AACATGAACTCCGCCATGAGGTCGTCCCCGTCGGTGGTCGCCTCAGGATCAGCCGCAGAGGTGGATGCGGACGGGGTCGCGGGCACCGAATTCGACGAGGCAGAACCCATCATCCCGCCGTGGTCTGACCCGTGTCCGCCGCTGGCAGACCCGCAGGCAGCCAGCGTTGCCACCGCCAGCGGGATGACCCCCAGTGCGAGCAGTCGGGCCGGGCGAGTCGTGCGGGTGGCGATCATCGGGTCTCCCTACGTCGGTGGTACTACGCCTCTATCGTGCGCGGTCAGCCGTGATGACGCACGTTGAGCAGCGCATTCACCAGGGGCGAGCGACGAGCAGTGGACCGGGTGCGAGGACGATCACTGGATTGTCCGCTGGGTCCAGCCACTGCAGGGTGCGCCGCATGGCCTCCAGCGGCTGTGAGACGCAGCCCGCCGTCGCGGTGTCGTAGCGCGAGTCCGCGTGGAGCCAGATGCCGCTGCCGCGGCCCCAGTCGACCGACGGGGTGTCGGCGGGCACGTGATCCCAGTCGGATCGGGCGACGTTCCAGTTGATGCGCACGACGTAGTCCGCGAAGCGCGAGCCCGGCTTGAGGTAGCGCTCCGGTCGGTAGTCGTAGGGGAGGTCCGTGCCCGCGGGGGCGGGCAGGTAGCCGCCCGCGGCGGTGAGGGTGTAAGTGCCGATGGGTGTCCGGTAGTCACCGGCCCGCTGCTTGCCCCAGCCCTGAGCCCCGATGTGGGCGCGGACCGGATCGCCGGACCGGTACCAGCCCTTGGGACCGAGCTCCCAGCGACTGAGGGCGACGAGCTGCTTGGAGGTCTCGCCCTCACCCGTGACGAGCAGGGCCTGCCGTGACCCCGCGGGCACCTCGCGGGACAGCAGCTTCTGAATCGCGGGCGACCCGAGGGGCCCCTTGGGGGTCTGGACGGCCGGAGTGGGCGGCATGCTGATGCGACCCTGGGGGGCACGGGACTGCCCCGCCGGGGCACGCCCGGCGGCGGATGCGGGGGCCGGCGCGGGGTTGGCGGCGGCGGCGGCGTCGTCCCAGGCGGCGACGGCGCGGGTGCGCTCGGGCACGAGGAACACTGGGAGAGGGGCGATCGCACTCATAATCATATTATATATTATATATTGTCATACCATATCATGTAATTTTATGCATGATTATACGAGGAACACTGGGAGAGGGGCGATCGCACTC
>CAZLHZ010000064.1:1208-9140 GCA_964559285.1 uncultured Actinomycetes bacterium
TCGGAACCGGCAGCGCTGCCGGGAGCGGCGCCGGGAGCGGTGCCGCCGCGATGCGCGGGGACCGACGACGGTGGCGTCTGGCCGGGGTTGGCCGCTCCGGTCGAGGAGCTGCTGCCCACCACGGTGGGGGCGGTCTCCGGGCTCGACCCGAGAGCGGGGACGGTGAGAACGGCCGCGAGCATGGCGGGGGCGCCGATGCTGGCCGCGAGGACAGTGACCTTGCGTGAACGAGGAAGCACGGAGACAACAGTAGGGGCCGCACCAGCTCCGCCGGGCGCGTTGTGGGCGGCGCACGGAGTCATCCGACCACCCGATCGGACGAGTCGAAGGGCCTCAGGCCGTCGCTGTCACGACCTCGCCCTCGACCGGCCTCAGGCCGTCGAGACGACCATGAACCCCTCCGCGAGCCGCCCCTCGGGGAGACCCGCGTCGCTTGCCGACGCGGTCATCCACGTCCGAATCCGACCCGGCAGGTCCTCCATGTGCGCCACCTGGCTGTCGTGGGCGCGCAGGGCCTGCAGCTTCCGGTCGAACCGCTCGGTCACATCGACCCAGTGATTGGGCTGGCGGCTGGCCATGACCCACACCTCCGGCACGGTCCACGCCTCGAGGCCCTCGTCAGTTAGAAGGGAGGTGTGGGCGAACGGATTGCGCGCATCGGGATAGACCGCCTGCATCGCCGCCTCACCCGCGGCGAGGTGATCCGGGTGCGAGGCGGCAACGCGCAGCCAGTTGCGTTCCGGCGACTGGATGAGCATCCGCTGCGGTCGCACCTGGCGGATGACCCGGGAGATGTCACGACGCAGCTCATGGGTGACCGTGAGCTCGCCATCGCGGTAGCCGAGGAAGCGCATATCGTGGACACCGAGCACGGCACCCGCCGCTGTCTGCTCCGCGCGGCGGATGCTGGGAATCGCGGACCGCGGCACCGCCGGATCGAATCCACCCGCATCACCGTCAGTGACGATGCAGTAGGACACGGCGATGCCGGCGTCCGTCCATCCGGCCACGGTGCCCCCGGCCCCGAAGTCGACATCATCAGGGTGGGCGGTGACCACGAGAATCCTGGTCACGTCGGAGTCGTCGAGCACGCAGATCACCTCGGGGGTACGCCGGACCCGGACGCCGGTGGCATCGCGTGAGACGGTCCGCAGGCCGTCATCGTAGGTCGGGCTGCGGCAGCGACCGGCATGGCTGCATCCGACCCGCCGGTGTCGTGGCGCGCACCTAGAATCCGCGGGTGACTACACCCGCCGAGGCACTGCTGGCGGGGCTCAATGATCGCCAGCGTCAGGCCGTGGTGCATCGCGGATCACCCCTGCTCATCGTGGCCGGCGCCGGATCGGGCAAGACTCGTGTGCTCACCCGCCGGGTCGCGCACCTGATCGCGACCGGCGATGCCAGTCCGGGCGAGATCATCGCCATCACCTTCACGAACAAGGCTGCGGGTGAGATGCGCGAGCGGGTGGCCGATCTCGTGGGCCCGCGTGCCCGCACGATGTGGGTGTCGACCTTCCACTCCTCCTGTGTGCGCATCCTGCGCCGCGAGGCCACCCGGCTCGGCTTCACATCGAGCTTCACGATCTATGACTCCGCTGACTCGCAGCGCCTCATGGGCATGGTGCTCAAGGACATGGGCCTGGATCCCAAGCGTCACGCTCCGCGTGCCTACACCTCGCAGGTGTCGAACCTGAAGAACGACCTCATTGACCACGAGGACTACGCGAAGCGCACCACGAACCAGGCGGAGGAGCTGCTGGCATCGGCGTACGCCGATTATCAGCGCCGACTGCGTCGGGCGAACGCCTTCGACTTCGATGACCTGATCTCCACGACGGTGGCACTCATGCAGGCCTTCCCTGATGTGGCGGAGCACTACCACCGACGCTTTCGCCACGTGCTTGTCGATGAGTACCAGGACACCAACCATGCGCAGTACGTCCTCGTGCGCGAACTCGTCGGTGATGGATCGGATGGTGTGCCACCGGGCGAACTCTGCGTCGTGGGTGATGCCGATCAGGCGATCTACGCCTTCCGCGGTGCCACCATCCGCAACATCATCGAGTTTGAGCGGGATTACCCCTCTGCGACAGCGATGCTGCTGGAGCAGAACTACCGCTCGACGCAGACGATCCTCACTGCTGCCAACGCGGTCATCTCGCGCAATCAGTCGCGTCGTGAGAAGAACCTGTGGTCCGAGTCGGGGTCGGGTGAGCGCATCGTCACCTTCACGGCCGAGGATGAGCGCGAGGAGGCCTCCTTCGTCGTGCGCGAGATCGACCGGCTGGCCGACGAGGAGGGCATCCGACCGGGGCAGGTTGCCATCTTCTACCGCACCAACGCGCAGTCGCGGTCACTCGAGGAGGTGCTCATCCGCACCGGCCTGCCCTATCGCGTGGTCGGCGGCGTGCGCTTCTACGAGCGTCGCGAGGTGCGCGACGCCCTCGCCTATCTTCGGGCTCTCGCCAATCCTGATGATGATGTGTCGCTGCGTCGGATTCTCAACGTGCCCAAGCGTGGCATCGGTGATCGAGCGGAGGATCTTCTCGACTCGTTCGCGCAGCGTGAGCGCATCCCCTTCGGGCAGGCGGTCGAGCGTGCCAGCGAGGTTCCGGGCATTGCGGCACGTTCCCTGACCGCGGTCACCGCCTTCGCCACCCTCATGGCCGGACTTCGCACCCTCGTGGAGGCCGGGTCGGGACCGGGACTCATCCTGCAGGCGGTGCTTGAGCAGTCCGGCTACGTCGCCGAGCTGCGCGCGTCCACCGACCCTCAGGACGAGACTCGACTGGACAACCTGTCGGAGTTCGAGTCGGTCGCGGTCGAGTTCGAACAGGCCAACCCGGAGGGCAGCCTCGCCGACTTCCTCGAGCAGGCCGCCCTCGTTGCCGATGCTGATGAGATCCCGGACGACACCGGCGAAGGAGTCGTGACGCTGATGACTCTGCACACGGCCAAGGGTCTGGAGTTCCCGGTCGTCTTCCTCACCGGCATGGAGGATGGCGTCTTTCCGCATGCGCGGTCGCTCGCCGATGAGCGCGAGCTCGAGGAGGAGCGCCGTTTGGCGTACGTCGGTATCACGCGAGCCGAGCAGCGCCTCTATCTCACGCGGGCAGTCATTCGATCAGTCTGGGGCTCACCCTCGTGGAATCCCCCATCACGATTCCTCGATGAGATTCCCGAGGACCTCATCGATGCACGGGGGGATGTGCGCCGCGGGCCGACGCTGACCACTGCTGATCCGATTGCCGCACCCGGCAGCACGAGTCGTCGTCGTGAGTCCGATGCCCCGGTGATCTCGCTGTCCCCGGGTGACCGGGTGCGGCATGAGCGCTTCGGTCTGGGCACGGTCGTTGCCGTGGCGGGGGCCGGAGACAGGTCGGATGCCTCGATCGACTTCGGCGCCGCGGGTGTGAAGCGGTTGCTCCTGCGCTACGCCCCGGTCGAGCGGGTGGACGCGTAGTCATGGTGGAGCGGGAACCCGGGCAGGACGGGGCGCGATCCGAGTTCGACGCCCTCATGGTGACGCGCGGCCTCATCGTCTTCGGCCTGGCCGCGTTCGCCGTCGCTGGAACGAGCGCGGCCGTCATCGTCGAGGCGCCGTCGCTGACAATCGGGATGTCGTTGACGCTCATCGTTGCACTGCTCCTGCTCGCGATGGGCTTCGCCCTGCGCGGCCGTCCCGTCGGAGTCTGGCTCGCGCTCGCGGTGCTCACGCTGCCGATCGGCATGTGGATCGCACAGGGCTATCCCTCCGATGCCTGGATCCCGATCGGTATCGCCTACTTCGAGATCGTCCTGCTGCTCATCGTGATGGCGGGGCGTCGCACGGGCCTCATCATCGCTGCGGTGTCGGTAGTGCTGGTCGGTCTGGGGTCGCTGAGCTCGCCCCTGAGTGTCGAGATCGGGGGCTCACGGTTCTGGGTCGGCTGGATCATCGTGCCGCAACTCGCGGTCGCCACCGTGTGGTTGTGGTGGGCGTGGTGGGATCTTGTTCGCTCGGCTGAGCGCATCGACGCCGACCTCATGCGGCGACGGGTCGATCTGGATCAGGTGCAGGTCGATCGGGAGCGGGTGCGGGTATGGCGCAGAGCCGCATCCCGGACCCACGAGACCGTGCTCAACGACCTGCGCTACGTCCTGCGAAGCCGTGTTCTGGACCGGGAGCGACTTCGGGCTCACCTCGAGTCGTCACGTGTCCAGGACCTCGAATCCGACATCCCAGTCGACCTCGCCGCTCTGGTGCGCTCCGTCATCGATGACGCGTCGCTCACGATCCCCATGCGCACGGCCAGGCTGCAGGGGGGAGCGGTGCTGGATGCTGAACGTTGGCGACTTGTCCGCTCCGCTGTCATCGAGATCATCCGCAATGCCGAGCGCCACGGGCACGCACGTCAGGTGACTCTCAGCACGTGGACCGTTGGTCGCACGTGGATCGTGATGATCGAGCACGACGCGCGGGAACCAGAGTCGGACTCCGCACCGGGTATCGGCCGAAGCATCGTTCTGGATGGGGCGCTGGCCGATGTCGACATCGACGTACGCTTCAGCGCCGGTCGGGCAACCCTCACCGGTGAGGTGAATCGCGCGGCGACAGACGAGCCGGAACCCGTCGCACGGGAAGGCAGTCGCGCCATCCTGTCGAGTGTCATGGCGGCAACGTCTGTCGGTGGCCTGCTCTACTGGGGAGTGCCCTTGCTGACGGGGGGCGGCTCCAACCTCCTGCTGGCCCTCATCGGTGTTCTCACATCGATTGCCGCGGGCGTGGTGTCCCTTCGATCTCATCCGCTCGCGAACTCGCTCGTTCTCATCCTGGGGCTGGTCTGCGGTCTCGTTCCGTGGCTCGTGGCCACGAGCACCGGGCCCTGTCTTGACCTCGGGATGACCGTGTCGGTTGTGTTCCTGTCGGGCTACAGCCTTGTCGCCGTGCTCCTGTGGGCGCGCCATCAATGGACGTGGGTGATCGCTGCCTTCTGGGTTGCCGGACTGACCATGCTCGTCAACGGCGGACTCACCTCGTGCGCGGCGCCCACGCTTGCGCTGGCGACCTCGGGTGTCCTCATCATCCCTGCCTATCTCGTGGTGGCGGCCATCAGCCGCGCTACCGCGACGGAACGGTGGCGACGCACGCGTGCGACACGTGAGGAGCAGGTGATCGCTCGGGCGAGGGCGCAGGCGGAGGCTGACCTCGCTCTCCAACTCGAGCGCCGCGTCGATCAGGCGCGCGAACTCCTCCTCGATATCGCCGATGGCCGTGAGATCGACGTGCCGATGGGTGAACGACTGCGATGTCTCGACGCGGGAATTCGCGCGGCGATCCAGGTCGATCCGGTGACGGCCGGCGCCTTCTCGCTCACCGCGCGTGATCTGGCAATTGCGGCGAGCGATCAGGGGATCCCTGTTGTCGTGCGCGCGCTGCGGGATTCCTCAGATGCCCGACCTGTTCCTCCAGAGGTGATGACGATCCTCAAGCGCATTCTCATGGGGAGCGCGTCCCCCACCCTGCAGGTGATGACGGACGGGCGGATGGACTACCTCACGGTGCAGACGGTTGCATCCGCGACTGTCGGCACCGGTCTCGCACTCGACGCGGTTCTTGACGTTCACGATCTTCACGTCGAGGTCATGGTGGTGGAGGAGGATCACGAGTCCGCGATCGCGGCTGACACGGAGTGTCTCATCATGGTGACCCGCCCCGTGGTCGCCGATGGGCTATCCGCGGCCGAGCCAGCACTTCTCAGGGAGTAGGGCGGGACACCGCGGATCGCACCCAGTCGACGACCTCCTGGGTGGGCGTGCCCGGGGTGAAGATTCGGGAAACGCCCAGCGCGGTCAGCTCGACGATGTCGGCCTCGGGAATGATCCCGCCACCGAAGACGACGATGTCCTCGGCATCCTGCGCCCGCAGCAGGTTCATGACCTCGGCGAACAGGGTCATGTGCGCGCCGGAGAGAATCGACAGGCCGATCGCATCGGCGTCCTCCTGCACGGCGGTCTCGACGATCTGCGCCGGTGTCTGGTGCAGGCCGGTGTAGATGACCTCAACACCCGCATCACGCAGGGCGCGCGCAATGATCTTCGCCCCTCGATCATGACCATCGAGTCCGGGTTTGGCGATGACGACGCGCACCGGGGCCGAGTCGCTCATGTGCCAAGGGTAGCCGTGGGCGTGTGCAGCGCGTCACCCGCCTCGCAACCCGTGTCTGTCGAGTGGGGAGGGAGCAGTAGGCTCCGGGCCGTGGACTTGTATGAATATCAGGCAAAGGATCTGTTCGCGAAGCACGCAGTTCCCGTCACTCCCGGAGAGGTCTGCACCTCGCCGGAGCAGGCACATGCTGTCGCCACGGCGATCGGCACGACGGTGGTTGTCAAGGCTCAGGTCAAGACCGGAGGACGCGGCAAAGCCGGCGGGGTCAAGCTCGCAGCCACTCCGGATGAGGCCGCAGCGCGCGCCCGGGACATCCTCGGGATGGACATCAAGGGCCATGTGGTCCGGCGCGTTCTGGTGACTGAGGCGACAGACATCGCCGAGGAGTACTACGTCTCCTTCCTCCTTGATCGAGCCAATCGCGCGTTCCTCGCGATGGCCAGCGTCGAGGGCGGGGTCGAGATCGAGGAGGTCGCGGCCACCCGCCCCGAGGCTCTCGCCAAGGTGCGCATCGATGCGATCGACGGTGTCGACGCGACGGTGGCAGCAGACATCGTCGCCCAGGCGAAGTTCCCCGAGGCCATTCGCGAGCAGGTCACCGCCATGCTCGTCACCCTCTGGGATGTCATGGTGAAGGAGGACGCCACCCTCGTCGAGGTCAATCCGCTCGTGCTCTCCTCCGACGGCCGCGTGCTCGCGCTCGACGGCAAGGTCACCCTCGACGGCAACGCAGCCTTCCGTCAGGTGGGTCACGCCGATCTCATCGACCGCGACGCCACCGACCCGATCGAACTGCGGGCCCAGGAGCATGACCTCAACTACGTCAAGCTCGAGGGCCAGGTCGGCATCATCGGCAACGGTGCCGGGCTCGTCATGAGCACCCTTGATGTCGTGGCCTACGCCGGCGAGGAGTTCGGGGGCGTGCAGCCCGCCAACTTCCTCGACATCGGCGGTGGAGCCAGTGCCGAGGTCATGGCCAACGGTCTGGACATCGTGCTCAACGATCCGGATGTGCAGGCAGTGTTCGTCAACGTCTTCGGTGGCATCACGGCGTGCGACGCGGTTGCCAACGGCATCGTTCAGGCGATTGCCATGCTGGAGGCCAAGGGCCAGCCGGTGACCAAGCCGATCGTGTGCCGCATTGACGGCAACAACGCGGAGGAGGGTCGGCGCATCCTGCGTGACGCGAACCTCCCCGTGGTTGAGATCGTCGACACCATGGACGCAGCAGCACGACGAGTGGCCGAGCTCGCGGCCGCTCGTCTCGGCGGGAAGGCAGCGAAGTGACCATCTGGCTCAATGCGGACAGCCGCATTCTCGTGCAGGGCATCACGGGTGCCGAAGGTGCGAAGCACACGCGCCGCATGCTGGCCTCGGGCACCCATGTCGTCGCCGGTGTGACCCCGGGCAAGGCCGGCCGGGAGGTGGACGGCGTTCCTGTGTTCAACTCTGTGGGCGAGGCGATGTCCGCCACCGGTGCCAACGTGTCTGTTGTCTTCGTCCCACCGCGGTTCGCCAAGGGTGCGGTCGAGGAGGCAGTGGACGCCGAGATTCCGCTGTGCGTCGTCATCACCGAGGGCATCCCCGTGCATGACACCGCTCGCTTCTATCAGTACGCCGTGAACCGGGGCACAACGCGGATGATCGGGCCCAACTGCCCCGGCATCATCAGCCCCGGTATCTCCAATGCGGGCATCATCCCGGCCACGATCACCGGCCAGGGGCCGATCGGCCTCGTGTCGAAGTCGGGCACGCTGACCTACCAGATGATGTACGAGCTGCGT
>CAZLHZ010000065.1:0-9110 GCA_964559285.1 uncultured Actinomycetes bacterium
GCCCATTGGCCTTCGCCTACTCGGACCTCATCAACAGCCACTTGCAAGGGATTGCCGGAGGCAAGACGTACTCTGAGGTCAGTGAGGAATGGATTGCCGGTGGTCGAACCGATGATGCCCTCGCAGAACAGCGGATGACGCTCTTCATGGGCGAGACCCTGCGTGGACTGCTTCTCAACTCCTACGCGTTTTGGACGGTCGGGACGATCGCGCTCATTGCCGGATGGGGGGCTCTCACAGCGGCGGTGGTGCTCCTTGTCCTGTCGGTTCTGGGCTTTCGTCACCTGGCCCACACACCGCAGGACGCCGCCATCTTCGAGCCCGGGCGGGGGTGAGGTCTCCATGCGCGAGTGTTCCTTCTTCCGCGCGCATCATCGTGCTCGAAGGTGGCGCCCTTCAGGCGTCACTCACAACCGACAGGACATCAACCCCGTCGGGGCGTCGCTGACCTGTCGGCAGTGAGTCGTGATCCACGCCTGACGAGCAGTGGCCACGGAGGTGTCGACCCCCGTCGAGGGTGCACCGACTGCCCGGTCGCCCGGCCCCGGCATGCCACCGGGGCCTCCGGGTCCTCCCGGGCCGCGGTCGTTGCTCGCACTCAGCACGAAGCCGAGCTTCCCGTCGCGCACGAGAGCGGCGAGCTCGTCGGCCGTCGGTGTTGGATCGGACCCGTCGAATCCACCGCCGAGGGCGATGACCCCGCGCACACTCGCGAGGACGAGGCCGCTCACCGCGTGACTGTCGCCGGCGACGAGGTACGCCGTCCCCGGATCGTGATCAGCCAGCCACGCCACGAGTTCGGTTGATGCTGCAGACCCGGCCGGACCTGAGCTGCCCGGACCCATCCCCCCGGGACCTGACGCCCCAGGGCGAGCCTCCGGTCCCCCTGGACCCATGCCCCCGGGAGCTGCGCCACCCGGTGCGGATGGTGACGGTCCACCCGGACCCATTCCTCCCCGACCATCGGCCATCATCGGCGCCGACGTGCCGGCCGAGGGGTTGATCGAGCTCGTCGGCCCAAGGGTCGAGATCGTCCACGTGAGCGGTGCGATGAGGATCGCAGCCAGGGCCACCAGCAGTGCCAGTCGTCGACGCGACAGGACCCGGCCGGCCCCTCGAGTCGGCACCGCTCCTGCTCCCACTCCCTCGCCCTCAACCCGGGACGGGATCGTCGCGATGAGCGCTGTCGCGACAAGAGTGAGGGCGATGACGGCGCCGGTGAGCCACATCTGCTCGGCAGAGCGCACGACGAGCCACACCGTCCACGCCCCTTGCACGACCAGTCCGGCAGCCACCAGCCAGCGTCCGCGTCGGTCAGCCAATGCCCGCCACGCGAGCAGCGCGCCTCCCGCAGTGAGTGCGGCCATGGCGGGGGCGTAGGCGAGGACGTAGAACGAGTGGATGCCGCTGGCGAGAATGAGGGGCGCGGACACGCAGAGGAGCCACGCGCCGAAGAGCAGCCAGCCGCCACGCGTGAGATCGGTGCGCGGTGCACGACGACTCAGCAGCAGTCCCGCGATAAGGGCGATAACGCATGTCGGGATGAGCCAGCCCAGATCCACCGCGAGCTGAGCTCCGACGAGTCGCGATAGTCCCGCGGAGCCAGCCGCATCAGCGATGAAACTGCGACCCGACCACCATCCGAATCGGCCCAGACCGTTGTATCCGAACACCATCTCCCACGCGCTGTTGCCATTCGAGCCTCCCACCCACGGGCGACTGGAACTCGGCACGGCACTGACGAGAAGCACCCACGACAGGGACGCGACCAGACTCACCGCTCCGGCAACCAGCAGGTGCCAGAGTCGACGCAGTCCCGAGATCGGCGCGGCAACGGCGTAGACCAGGATGACGGCGGGCCACATGGTCCAGCTCTGCAGCATCTTGACCTGGAATCCTGCGGCAATCGCGAGCCCGGAACCGATGAGCCAACCAAGACTGCCGGACTGCATCGCACGGATCGCGAAGTAGGCCGCGAGTGTCAGCGCGAGTGCGAACCACGTTTCGGGAACATTCGTCTGTGCGACTGCAGCGGCGATGGGAAGGCACGCGTAGGCCGCGGCCGCAACGACTCCGGCCGGCTGACCGATCCAGCGAGCGACCGCGAGATAGAGCACGACGATGGTGGCGACAGTTGCGAGCACTTCGGGGATGAGCACGGACCAGGTGCTGTAGCCGAAGTCACTGACGGAGAGGGCTTGCGGCCAGAGCGATCCCGAGATCTTGTCGACGCCCGTGAATCCTGCCGTGTCCGCGGCACGAAAGATGAAGTTGTGCAGGTTCTGAGACATCGCCACGGCTGACGGCGTCTAGTAGCCGTGCACGGCTCCTTCACGAAGGGCCAGCAGATAGAAGGCACCGGTGGCGACGGCGATGCCGGTGACGATCCACGACGGGGCTGAACGCAGGCGTGACGTCATGGGCACAGGCTAGGCGTGCCATGTTCGGGATATGTCAGCATGCGATTCGGACCGGGGCCGAATGCAGCGAGCCGTGGAGGGTATGCCCCATGCTGGTGGAATGCCCTCGATCCGACCGGTTGTCGTTGCTGCCAGCATCAGCGTTGCACTTCTCAGTGCGTGCTCCTCACCCGCCACATCATCCGGTTCGGGTGCAGCCACCTCCGGTGCACCCGCGACCTCGTCAACCTCGTCGATATCGCCGTTGTCCCCCGCAACGCCGACGGCAGCATCGTCACCAGCGGCGTCCATGACCTCGGCGCAGGTGACACCATCCGGCGATGGTGACTCGGGTATGCCGACGTCATGTGATCCGTCGGCAACGGTCGTGCCGCAGACCGAGGGTCCCTACTACACGCCCGGGGCACCAGAGCGTGCTGATGTGACCGATCCCGACACCGTGGGAATTCCGCTTGTGCTGAGCGGGGTGGTCTACGACGCGACGTGCACACCCGTGTCCGGCGCGCGGCTGGACTTCTGGCAGGCCGATGGTGCCGGGTCATATGACAACGAAGGGTTCAGGCTTCGTGGCTATCAGCTCACGGATGCACAGGGACGCTACAAACTCGCGACAGTCATCCCGGGGCAGTACCCCGGTCGCACCGAGCACATCCACGTCAAGGTGACACCGCCGGGCGGATCCACGCTCACCTCCCAGCTCTACTTCCCGGGTTCTCCGACGAATGCGCAGGACCGGATCTATGTGGCATCGATGGAGGTCACGATCCTGAATGAGTCGGATGATGCGATGACGGCGTCCTACGACATGGTCCTGCCCTGACCGGTCGCCGGAGCGGCACGCCCGCACCCGGATAGGCTCCGCAACATGCCGGGCTTGGGAACCCTCATCAATGTCGTCGCGATCATCATCGGCGCCGGCCTCGGTGTGCTCGTGGGCCATCGCCTGCCGGAGCGCACGCGCACGACGGTAACGGATTCCCTCGGCCTGGTCACCGGAGTGATCGGTGCTCTCAATGTCATCGCGGTCACCAACGCGTCTTTCCAGGCCGAGGTCGGGGCACCTCTCCTCGTTGTGCTCGGTGCCCTTCTCGTCGGCGGCATCGTCGGTTCACTGCTGGATATCGAGCATCGGATGGAAGCCCTCGGCGGCTGGCTGCAGGGGCTTGCCACCCGGCGGCGTCGAGCCGACACCGCGGATGTCACCGTGAATGTCGATGCGCGAGCACGCTTCATCGAAGGCTTCGTCGACGCCTCGCTGCTCTTCTGCATCGGACCTCTGGCCATCATCGGTCCGATCACAGACGGACTCGGTCAGGGAATCGAGCAACTGGCGCTGAAGTCGACCCTGGATGGATTCGCCTCTCTTGCCTTCGCTGCCACCCTCGGCTGGGGAGTGGCGGCCTCAGCCCTGAGTGTCGCAGTCTTCCAGGGCATCTTCACGGTGGTGGGCGTTGCCGCCGGAGCTGTGGCATCGGCCGCTGTCATCGCCTCCATCACGGCCACGGGTGGCATCCTGCTGCTGGGGGTCAGTCTGCGACTCCTGCGCATCAAGGAGGTGGCGGTGGCCAATCTCCTGCCTGCCCTTGTGGCAGCGCCCATCCTTACCGTGATCGTCGGGCTTTTCCGCTGACGCGCAGGGTCGAGGAACGGCGCCTAGCATCACAGGGTGACCTCACGACCTCTCCTCATACTGTCCGCAGCGGCTCTCGGGGGAGCCGCGCTGATGGCCTGTGCTGCGCCCGCGAGTCAGGCCCCCTCGTCAGTTGCATCGCCCACCCCGGAAGTGTCGTCGCTCGGCAGCGCCGCATCATCGGCGTCGACGCAGAGTTCCGCGCCACCGGCTCAGAACACCAATCCGGCCGCGGTCGCCAGCCTGTTCGACGAGGAGATCACGGGAGAGGACCTTCGGGTTGTCGAGGATCGCCCCGGCCCTGCGGCGTACACCTCGCAGGTGATCTCCTATCGGGCCAATGGCCTGCTCATCACCGGGCTCCTCAACATCCCGCGGGGATCAGGGCCGTTCCCGGTGGTCATCGCCGGTCACGGCTACATCAACCCGGAGACGTACTACACCGGGCAGGGATTCAGCCGCGAGCAGGACTATCTGCCGACACGGGGTTATGCGGTGCTGCACGTGGACTATCGCGGGCACGCCGGCAGCGACCCAGATCCGGCCGCGATGGAGCGACTGCGGCTGGGATACGCCGAGGATGTCATTGCGGCTGCCCTCGCACTTCGCACGACCTCGATCCGCAGCCTTGATCCGGAGCGGGTGGCGATTCTCGGTCGGTCGATGGGTGGCGGTGTGGCGCTCACGGCACTCGTCGCACGTCCTGGGTTGTTCGATGCAGCGGTGCTGTATTCGTCGGTGAGCTCGGATGCCGGTGAGAACTTCAACCGCTGGTCTCGGATGAGTGGCGTCGGTGAGGCGATTGCGGCCGTGCACGGAACGCCCGAGTCGAACCCTGAGTTCTGGAAGGCTGCATCGCCGTGGCCGCACTTCGATCGCATCACTGAGCCGGTCTTGGTCCACCATGGTGACAACGACCAGACCTGTCCGGTCTCCTACAGTCGAGACATCGTGGATCGACTATCTGCTGTAGACGTTGACGTCACCTATCGGGAGTACCCGGGTGAGGACCATCTCTTCTGGGCGGCTTGGCAGGAGTCGATTGAGACGACGGCTGACTTCCTCGATCAGCACATGTAGTCGTGCGCGTATAGAGCAGGTCGGTCACGGCACGACCCTCAGCCAGTGCAATCCGCTCATAGCGCGTGATCGGTCGCCAGTCGGGTCGCGTAATCTCCCCGCCCGTCCACAGGGGTGATTCATCAAGGAGGTCACGCATCCACGTCGCATAGGGCAGCCAGTCCGTGGCCACGTGCCAGAAACCACCGGGTCGCACCCGTGAGGCGATGAGTGTGACATTCCCAGGTGAAACCAGACGCCGCTTGTGATGACGCACCTTCGGCCACGGGTCAGGGAAGAACAGGCGCACCCCCGCGAGAGCATCCTCGGCCACCCCGACCTCAAGCACATCCAGTGCATCACCCGAGATCACGCGCACGTGCGTGAGATCGAGTTCGACAATCCGGGCAAGCAGGTCGCCGATACCGGGGGTGTGGATGTCGATCGCGAGGATCGACGTCTGCGGATCAGTCAGCGCCATCATCACCACCGAGTCACCGGTGCCGAATCCAATCTCCAGCACGAGGTCACCGTCGGGCTGCCACTGCTGCACAAGCGGCACCGTTGCCTCAAGAAGGTACGCCGATCCCAGCGCGAGCCCGCGCGTCTGCCGCTCCGTCACCCGGCCCCGCCGGGGCTTGTAGGTGCGAATCGAGCGTTCCGTGCGGTGCTGCTCCACGGCATCGCTCACTGCGCGATGGCTCCCTCGTGGATGAGGATCGCCTGCTTGATGTCGGTGCCGTAGTAGTAGTTGCCGAGCTGCCCTCCGGTGCGCACGACGCGGTGGCAGGGCACGAAGGGAGCCGCAGCATTCAGGGCGCATGCACTTCCGGCGGCTCGAACTGCGCGCCCGTTCCCGGCAGCAGCAGCCAGACCGGCGTAGGACGCGACGGTGCCGCCTCGGATGCCACGCATCGCCGTCCAGGCGGACTGCCGGAACTCCCCTCCCGGCTGCCGGACCTTCGGTCGCAGGATCGCGTCGACATCACCATCGACCCAGGCGGTCACGAGGGAGAGGACCCCACCGGGATCCTTGTCACGCTGCCGTCGCACCTCGGCGAGCCCGACGCGCAGCAGCACCGGATCAAGTTCCGCGAGCGGCCCGAGACATGACGCCACGATGACCGGTGACCGGCCCTCGAGATCGACGGCGACAGAGACGCCGCCCCACGGTGTCCGGGTCGTGCCCACAGCAACCGCTGACGGCGCGGTGATAGCCGGCGCGGTCACAGCCCTTGACGTCACAGCCACGACCTCAGCTCACCGAACCCGGCCGTCATGAAGTCCGCGGCCAGTGACAGGTGGCCGTGGCCGTCGATGAGGTGCGACTTCGCACCGGGGATGCGGGCGGCAAGCCACCGGCCATGCGCGAACGGCACCATGAGGTCCTCGGTGCCCTGCCACACGGCCACCGGTCGGCGCACCGATGTGATGTCGAACCCCCACGGCCTCGTGAACGCCACGTCATCGTCGTACCAACCCCAGATGCCGTTCGCGACGGAGAAGCGCAGTTCGGCAGCGAGCTCCTCACCGGCCGAACCGTCGAGGAACGATCGGTCGACCGGGGGCAGCAGCGACGACAGGGAGGCGACAACATCGGCGGCGGTCACTGTCCGCAGGCCATCGGCGGCGGCGGACAGGAACGACTCAAGCTCATCGGACCCGGCGAGGGCGGCTCCGAACTCGATGATGTTGTCCTCGCCCATGCCGTCGAGGAAGTCCAGGTCGGCCGCGTCGTAGGGCGCGACACTCGCGAGGAGCATCGCGCCGGCGCAGCGCGTCGGCATGAGGGCTGCGGTGGCGAGTGCATGCGGTCCACCTCCCGACCAGCCCATCGTGACGAAGCGGGTCGCCTTGAGATGGTCGGCAAGGATCTCGGACAGTGCGGCAACGGAGGCGACGGTGCGATCGGGCTCGCGGGTGGTGCGGCCGTAGCCCGGGCGGACCAGTTCGACGAGTCTGAGGTCATGGGTCGCTGCCGCTTCGAGCAGCTCATGCGACAGCGGGCCCGCGGCTGGAGTCCCGTGGTGGTAGATGAGCAGGTCGCTGCCGCTCTCACTGTCGATGGCCTGCAGGATGCCGCCGCTGGGCAGCGGGATCTCGATCTCGCGCATAGTGCCTCCTCGCATCTCGGGAGGGAGCATCGTGACAGATCACGGGCGGCTGCGACGGTCTCCCGTCCCAGCCGCCCGTGTCACGGCCTGCGTCGCGTGGGATCAGGTCGCGGTCAGCATGTCGTCAACCGTCGGACGTGATCGCCTGCGAGGCGGTTAGAGGTAGCGAGCGAAGATGGCATCAACCTCGGCGCGGTGGCTCGGGGTCACTGCACGACTGCGCTCACGGTCCCACGCCCGCTGGATGTGCCGGCGGGCGGCGGTGCCGTCGTCCTCCGGGCGGGTGCCCAGGAGGTTGGCAAAGACATTTCCGAACGTACTCATGGAGGATCACTCCCAGTGTCGTGTTATCCGCAGGGAGCCGGGATCTCCGGACCTGCGGGTCTATTCTCACCCGGCCGGATGCATGCTGCTGACCGCTCAGGCGTGGACTGTGGGCGGCTTCACAGGCCCACTCCACTGTCGATGCCCGCTGTTTGCCCGCACGACCGCTGGGTACGCCGGTCCCGTCACCGGACGACCTGATGCGGTGACCGGGAGGTGCGATGCGTCACGACGAGTTCATCGGCAGGGTCCAGGAGCGGGCCGCGCTGCCGTCCCGCGATGCTGCCGAGGGGTTGACCCGCGCGACCCTGGAAGCCCTTGGCGAGCGCCTCTCACCGGAGACGGTCCGCCTTATCGCCTCTCAGCTCCCGGCACCGCTCGGTGACCATCTGGTGCGCTCGGCCGCGTTGCGCGAGCAGGGAGTCGGGGGAGCGGGCCCAGCGACTGAGATGATTGATGCCGGTGCCTTCCTCGAGCGGGTGACCGAGCGCAGTCGTGCATCGGAACCGCCGACCGCACGTGATGCCGGCACGGTCATGGCCGTGCTCGATGAGGCGGTTCCACCCGAGCTGGTGCGGGAGATCCAGTCCGCGCTGCCACCGGACCTCGTGGCCGCCCTCGCTGGCAACGACGCGGCCGGCACAGTGCTGGAGGCCGTACCCAGAGAACTCGCCGCGAGTGATCCCGGTCGCCTCTTCGGTGACCGATCGAGTCGGCTGGGGCCGCGCGGTCGCGCCGAGCCCATCCCGGACGATGGTCGCACCGGACTGGCTGAGCGCGGGGATGCGGCGGAGAACCCGACCCTTCTCGATTCCCTGCGGGGGGTGGCGACTCTCGGTGGTGTCGCGGTGGCTCTGGCGATGTGGCTGGCGCTGGGATTTGCCCTCATCGGCCTGGGCATGGCCGATCCACCCGGCCTCTGGCTGGGCAGACCGATCGCGGAGACCTCCGGCGCCTGGTGGTCGATCGCTGCGATGGCGGTGGCGCTGCTTGTGGGTGGCATGGCGGGTGGGCTGGGGATCTCGTCCGCGCGCTCGGATGCGGCGCTGGTTCAGGGTGTGCTCGTGTGGGCCCTGTTCGTCATCGCGGCGTGCCTCATGGCGTGGATGGACATCGGAGTCGACGTCGGTCCGGTGGGTCGGGTGATCAGGGAACTGCGCGTCATGTCGAGCGGATCGATCTTCGAGAGCCCTGTCTTCGCCGACATTCGGGGGAGTTCGGGCTATGCCGTGGTAGCAGTGACGGTCGCGCTCATCACGAGCTGTGTTGGCGCGCTCATCGGCTGGCTGCTGGTGACAGCCAAGGACGAGGTGGTGACGGTCCGCGTGTAACTGATCGCCGGGTCGCGATCAGTTGGGCAGTTGGTCGAGCATGGTGAGCATTTGGGCGATCTCGCGCTCCTGCGCGGCAACGACCTCTGTGGCCAGTTGCCGCAGCTCAGGATCGGTCGCCGTGGCCAGCATGTCGTCAGCCATCTCGATTGCGCCCTCGTGGTGACTGATCATGCCTTCGAGCCACAGTTGGTCGAAGGCGGTCCCGGAGGCGTCAGCCAGTTGCGCCATC
>CAZLHZ010000066.1:0-8476 GCA_964559285.1 uncultured Actinomycetes bacterium
GTGCCGAGCTCTACGACAAGCTGGCCGGCTTCGTCGCCGACCTGGAGAACGTCGGCACCCGGCTGCGCCAGGCCCAGGAAGCCTACGACGGCGCCCACGGCAAGCTGGCCAGCGGGCGCGGCAACGCGATCCCACCGACCGTCTTCCGCTCCGATCTCACCTCGTGGATGTACGCCGATGACGAGCACTCCCGCACCGTGCGCGAGGGATTCCTCACCCGGATCCCCCTCAAGCGTCTCTCGGAGCCCTCGGACCTGGTCGGTCCGATCGTGTTCCTGCTGAGCGATGCCTCGGTGTTCGTCACCGGGCATGTGCTCTACGCCGACGGCGGCTACACCGCGTGCTAGCTCAGATCGATCGCGCGGCCGTGGTCGGTGCCGGCCTCATGGGGCGCCGGATCGCCGGGGTGATGGCGCGCGTGGGGATCGATGTCGTCCTCGCCGATGTCGATCCGGCGGTGGCGGAAGCCGGAGCCGAGGTGGCCCGCGAGATGGCGACGAACCTGGAGTCCGTGATGCCCCCGGCTCCGGGGACCATCACGTGGACCGGTGACCTTGATGAGGCTGTGTCCGAGGCCCAGTTCGTCACCGAGGCCGTCGTCGAGAACGTCGATGTCAAGCGCGACCTCCTCGCCCGGCTCGGAGCAGCGGCCCCCGAGGCGATCCTCGCCTCCAACACCTCGGTGCTGCCGATCACCGCCATCGCCTCGGCGACGACGGACCCGCAGCGGGTTGTCGGCACGCACTGGTGGAACCCGCCGGACCTCATCCCCATTGTCGAGGTGGTGCGCGGTGAGGCCACCTCCGACGTGACGATGGACCGCACGTTCGCGCTCATGACCCGACTCGGGAAGCTGCCCGTGCGCGTGGAGCGCGATGTGCCCGGCTTCGTCGGCAACCGACTGCAGCATGCCCTGTGGCGTGAGGCGGTCGCCCTGGTCGCCGAGGGCGTCTGCGATGCGCAGACCGTCGACTTGGTCGTGCGCAACACCATCGGGCTGCGGCTCGCCCAGATGGGACCGATCGAGAATGCCGACTATGTGGGGCTGGACCTCACCCTCGCGATCCACCGCGCGGTCATCCCCGCGCTCAACGCCGATCGCGATGCCCATCCCTATCTCGCCACGCTCGTCGCCGAGGGCCACCTCGGCGCGAAGACCGGCCAGGGGTTCCTCACCTGGCAGCCGGGAGACCGCGATCGCGCAGCCGCCCACCTCGCTCAGCACATCCAGCGGCAACTGTCCGAGCAGTCCACAACCCCCCAAGGAGAATGACCATGACATGGACCTGGCCCACGAGCCCCAAGGAGTCCGGGCTGCAGTTCTTCGACCTGTCCCACCCGTGGGGGCATGGCGTGCCGGCGTGGCCCTACTTCGAGGATGTCAAGATCGAGCGCCTGCACGGCATGGCGAAGAGTCGCGTGCTCACGCAGAAGATCACCACCGTCATGCACTCCGGCACGCATATCGACGCACCGGGCCATGTCATCGAGGGCACGCCGCTGCTCCATGAGATCCCGCTGGGCAACTTCTTCGGCACCGGCGTCGTGCTGGACATCCCCAAGGGCAAGTGGGGAGTCGTCACACCCGAGGACCTCGACGCCGCGAGTGCGAAGACCGAGGTGCGTCAGGGTGACATCGTCATCGTCAACACCGGATGGCATCACCGGTACGCCGACTCCGCGGAGTACTACGCCTACTCGCCCGGCTTCTACAAGGAGGCGGGGGAGTGGTTCGCGGCCAAGGGCGTCAAGGCCGTCGGCACCGACACCCAGGCGCTCGATCATCCCCTCGCGACGGCCATCGGCCCGCACGGCCCGGCCGAGGAGGCCGGAGGCCTGCTGCCGTGGGCGGTGCGCGAGTACGAGCAGGAGACCGGCCGTCGCGTCATCGACGACTTCCCCGAGTGGGAGCCCTGCCATCGCGCGATCCTGTCCCGCGGGATCTACGGCTTTGAGAACGTCGGCGGCGACCTCGACAGGGTGACCGGCAAGCGGGTGACCTTCGCGGCCTTCCCGTGGCGCTGGGTCGGCGGCGACGGATGCATCGTGCGTCTCGTCGCGATGCTCGACCCCGCCGGCACCTACCGCATTGAGACGGGTGCGTGATGAGCGCCCGGATCATGCGGGCGGGTGACGCCCCGCAGTATTTCCCGCCGCTGCACGAGGGCGTCGTCGCCCAGCGCCTTCAGGGCCTCGAAGCAGGCCCGACCGAGGCATTCTGGGTCGGCCGGTCGCACTACCCGCCCGGCAGCTCGGCGCAGACCTCACCGACCGCGGCCGAGACCGTCTATGTCGTTCTCGAGGGCGAGTTCACACTCGCCCTCGAGAACCAGACCCACATCCTGCGGGCGGGGGACTCGGCGCACATGCCCAAGGGCACGGTGCGCAGCATGACCAACGAGTCCGGGGCCGATGCCCACCTGCTCGTCATCATCGCGACACCGCGGGATCAGTGATGGGCGCGATCATCACCGTCGCCCCGACGGGACCGATCGCGTCCAAGAGCGACAACCCGAACCTGCCGACGCAGCCGGAGGAGATCGCGGCGGCGGTCGAGAGCGCCTATCGACTCGGTGCGGCTGTTGCCCACATCCACCTGCGCGATGAGCAGGACCGGCCGACCGCTGATCTGGGCATCGCCCGCCGGGTCATGGACCTCATCGCGGAGCGCTGCCCGATCCTCATCCAGATGTCGACCGGCGTCGGCCTCGGGGTGCCCTACGAGGAGCGCGAGAAGCTTGTCGAGCTGCGTCCCCGGATGGCCACGCTCAACCCGTGCACGATGAGCTTCGGCAGCGGAGAGTTCCGCAACCCCCCCGATGGCGTGCGCCGACTCGCCGCACGCATGCAGGAGCTCGGCGTCAAGCCGGAGCTGGAGATCTACGACACCGGCCACCTTGATGCCTGTCTGCGACTGCGCGATGAGGGCCTGCTCGATGGCCCCCTGCAGTTCAGCATCGTCCTCGGCGTGGCCGGGGGTGCGGCGGCGACACCGGACAACCTCATGACGATCGTCCGACGTCTCCCCGAGGGGGCGATCTGGCAGATCATCGCCATCGGTCGCGCCAACCTCGAGCTCACGGCGATGGGACTGGCCCTCGGTGGCAACGCCCGGGCGGGCATGGAGGATGCTCTCTACGTGCGCAAGGGTGAACTCGCCTCGGGCAATGACCCGCTTGTGGCACGCACCGTCGGACTCGTGCGCGCCCTCGATCAGACGGTGGCATCCGTGGCCGAGGCCGAGGCGGTCCTGGGCCTGCCTGCATGAGTGATGTGCAGGGGATTCAGGTCCTCAGTCGAGCTGCCGGCATCCTGCGGGTGCTGCGCGACCATCCCGGCGGGGTGACCCAGGCCGAGATCGGCGAGCAGGTGGGCTTGGCGCGCTCGACGGTGAGCCGCATCCTCATCGCCCTCGAGGCGGAGGGGTTCGTCTCGGCGGTCGGTCCGCGCGGTCCCTATCGACTGGGGCCGGCCATCATGTCTATGGCCGCCGCGGCCCGTCGGGAGCGACTGGTCGAACTGCGCCCAGCCCTGGAGTCCCTGTCGCGACAACTCCACGAGACGGTCGACCTGGCGGTCCTGGAGTCCGGTCGTGCCGTCTTCATCGACCAGGTCGTCGCCTCCCGGCGACTGCGCGCGGTCAGCGCCGTGGGCGACTCCTTCCCGCTGCACTCGTGCGCGAATGGCAAGGCCATGCTCGCCGCGCTCGAGGAGTCGGAGCGGGAGCGGATCATCACCGGTTCCCTCCAGCGCTTCACCTCCCATACCCTCACCGATGCCCAGGCCCTGCGCGAGGAGGTCGCCGAGATCCGGGCGAGCGGGGTCGCCTTCGACCGCGAGGAGCAGTCCGACGGGGTCTGCGCCGTGGGTGCGGTTCTCGCCCACGGGGCGACCGGACTCATCGCCGTCAGCGTGCCGATTCCCGCGCAGCGGTTCTACGGCCGCGAGTCGGATCTGGCACTCGCCCTCCGCGAGTTCGTCTCGAGTCTGGACTGGCCCGCCTGAAGCATCGCGAACGGATGTACGCTACGCGCACGTTCGTTCGCATAGCGAGCACTTCGCCGCAGAGGAGGCCACCCGTCATGGCCCAGGACGCTGATCCAGCCGGGACCGGTCCCGTCTTCGCCTCGGTGGCCGACACGCGGGAGCGACTCGCGGCAACCGGCTACCTGCCCGATGACACCCTCGTGACCGCGGCCTTCCTCGCCGGAGCCCTCGGCAAGCCGCTGCTCCTCGAGGGACCTGCGGGCACGGGCAAGACCGAGCTCGCCAAGGCGGTGGCCGAGGCCACGGGAGCGGACCTCGTGCGCCTGCAGTGCTACGAGGGACTTGATGAGTCCCGCGCGCTCTACGAGTGGAACTACCGCAAGCAGCTGCTGCGCATCCAGGCGGCTCAGGCGACCGGCACGGCCGACTGGCAGGACCTGCACGACGACATCTTCGGTGAGGAGTTCCTGCTCTCCCGCCCGCTGCTCACCGCGATCCGCCGGGACACGCCCACCGTGCTCCTCGTCGACGAGACGGACAAGGCCGATGTCGAGGTGGAAGGGCTCCTGCTGGAGGTTCTCAGCGAGTTTCAGGTGACCGTGCCCGAGCTCGGCACGATCACGGCCCGGCGCCGGCCCTTCGTCGTCCTCACCTCCAACGCCACCCGGGACCTGTCGGAGGCACTCAAGCGCCGTTGCCTCTACGTTCACGTCGACTATCCCGAGCCGGAGCGGGAGCGTGCGATCGTGCGCAGCCGAGTGCCCGAGGCCAGTGATGTGCTTGCCGATCAGGTGGTCCGCGCGGTCAAGGCGATGCGCGCCCTCGACTTGCGCAAGCCGCCGAGCGTGGCGGAGACCATTGACTGGACCCGCGCGATCCTCGCCCTCGGGCGCCGCGAACTCGACGATGACACGGCACGCTCCACCCTCGGGGTCGTGCTCAAGCACCACGGTGATGCCCAGCGCGCCGGTGAGCAGCTCGGACTGGGAGTGCGCCGATGACGCGCGATGCCTATCTCGTCGGCGGTGTCCGCACTCCGGTCGGCCGCTTCGGCGGTGCCCTGGCCACGGTGCGCGCTGACGACCTCGCGGCCGAGGTCGTCAGCGCCTGCGTCACCCGCCTCGGCCTGCCACCCGAGCACATCGACGAGGTCATCCTCGGTGCGGCCAATCAGGCGGGTGAGGACAACCGCAACGTCGCGCGCATGGCGACCCTGCTGGCGGGACTGCCGGACCGGATTCCGGCGTACACCGTCAATCGGCTCTGCGCCTCGGGGCTGCAGGCGATCATGTCGGCCGCGCAGTCGGTGCGCTGCGGCGATGCCGACGTCGTCATCGCCGGTGGGGTTGAGTCGATGACGCGCGCCCCCTGGGTCATGGCCAAGCCGGGGACCCCGTGGGGCAAGCCGGGCGAGGTGGTCGACACCAGCCTCGGCTGGCGCCTGGTTAACCCGCGCATGCGCGCACTCGATGGTGGTGAGGCGACCCTGACGCTGGGGGAGTGCACGGAAAAGCTCGCCCGACTGGAGGGCATCACCCGCGAGGAGTGCGACGCCTATGCCGCGCGCTCTCAGGAGGCGGCCGCTCACGCATGGCAGCAGGGCTTCTTCGACGACGAGATCGTGCCGGTGACGACGAAGGCCGGTGTCGTCGATCGCGATGAGACCGTGCGGGCGACGACGGTTGACGGACTCGCCGCGCTCAAGCCGTCCTTCGGCGACGGGGGTGTTGTCACGGGGGGCAACGCCTCACCTCTGTCGGATGGTGCGTCGGCAATCGCGGTCATGTCGGGTGACGCGGTGGAGCGGCTCGGGCTGCGGCCGCGTGCTCGAATCCTCGCGCAGGCCAGTGCCGGTGTGGAGCCGAGCCTCTTCGGTCTCGGCCCAGTGCCCGCGATCGAGACAGTGCTCACGCGCTCCGCTGTGGCACTGGACGAGGTCGCCGAGATCGAGATCAACGAGGCCTTCGCTGCCCAGGTCATCGCCTGCGAGCGACGGCTCGGGCTCGATCGCTCACGCGTCAACTCCGCAGGAGGAGCGATCGCCCTCGGTCACCCCCTCGGCTCCAGTGGCACTCGCATCACGATGACCCTGCTCGGTCGCCTCGAGCGCGCACAGCAGCGCTACGGCATCGCGTCGCTGTGCATCGGTGTCGGCCAGGGCGCCGCCCTGCTCTTCGAGCGCTGCTAGATCCTGCTGAGTCGCCTCAGGCGATCTCAGCCACCGCATCCGCGAGCTGGCGCAGGGTCGACACCTCGTGCACGCCGTCGCAGTGGACGGCGTAGAAGGACATGCGCGAGTCGCGGGTGTCCCACTCGTGATGCGGCTCCGGATTGAGCCAGTGCAGGCGGCGCGCGCGGTGGGCGAGTTCCTTCATCGGCCCGATCGCGGGCGGATTGTGGTGTGACCGGGCATCACCGGCGATGAGGACGGTCGTGCGCGGTG
This sequence comes from uncultured Actinomycetes bacterium, assembly GCA_964559285.1. Classification (GTDB taxonomy): domain Bacteria; phylum Actinomycetota; class Actinomycetes; order S36-B12; family S36-B12; genus CAZLHZ01. The sequence goes on from CAZLHZ010000066.1 coordinate 6,431, forward strand.
ACACCGCATCGCCCCAGGTCATGAGGAATCGGGTGAGGACGCCGAGGTAGTCACTGCGTCCGTCACCGGCGATCAATCCACGTCGATCGAGCAGGAGTCGGGGATCGAGCACACCGGGACTGCTCTGCAGGACGTCGGTGATCTCGACGATGCCGTCGACGAAGGCGAAGGACCGCACCCGGTGAAACTCCTGGTGGACAGCGTGGAGCAGGGCGAGCGTGAACGGAGCGAATTCGGCCGTCGACCCCGAGACATCGCACAGCACGACGAGGTCGGGTCGCGTGCGACGCCGCCGGCGCAGCGCCGGGGTGACCGGCACCCCGCCCGTGCCCATCGAGGCACGCAGGGTCCGTCGCATGTCGAGGGTGCCGCGAGCACGCCGCTTGCGACTGCTCAGGCGCGAGGCGAGCTGCCGGGCGAGCGGTCGGATCGCCGCGCGCAGGCGCGAGAGCTCATCAGGGGTGGCGCCGAGGATCGCGCGATCCTGCAGGTCCATGCTCGCGGGCGTCGGTGGTCCCGCGGCGGCGAGGCGGTCGCGCAGTCGCGCCGCCACGAGATCCTCGACCTCGCGCTGGAGACGCTCAATGGCGGCATCCGCATCGGCTGCATCAAGCGCGCGATCAAAGTCGCTGCCGTCGGCGTGCGCACGCTCGAGATAGCGCCGGTAGACCGACGCGAGGTCGAGCCGCCGCAGCGTGCGGGCCGTGTGGTGCTCGCCCGACCGGCCCTCACTGGCCCCGGAGAAGGCCGACACCGCGGAGTCGAGGAGTTCGGTCAGCGCCTCGTCATCACCGCGGGCGAGGGCCTCGATGAGCGCATCGGAGTCCGACTCCCCGGGCGGGGGAGCGGTCGGAGTCGTGGTGTCGGGATCGGCGTACGCCCGAAGCCGTGGGAGGACGACGTCGAGGATGCGGTCGACCGTGCGCTCACTGCCCGGAGCCTTGACCAGGCAGGCGTGCAGGGCCGCGCGCACCTGCGAGCGCGAGGTGACGTCGACAGCGGCGAGGGCGCGCATGGCGTCGAGGACCTCCCCGGTCGAGACGGACAGGCCGGCACCGCGCATCCGGGTCGCGATGTCGACGACGGGGGCGATGACGAGTCGGCGATCGAGGTCGGTCATCGGCGCGCTGGACGGAACCGCGGTCACGTCCTACGCTGCCTGTTCGCACCCCGAACGAAAGTACGCATGGCGCACATCATCGGAGGTTTACCGTGGCATCGCAAGGCCTGAGCCTGGCCGTCATGCTCCACCCCGATCACGCGCCCGCGCAGCAGGAGCACATGGCGACCCTCGCCGGGCGACTGGGCTTCCGCGCCGTCCATGTCCCGGTGGCGTCCGGGGCGAGCCTGCCGCAGGAGCGTCTCGAGGGCCTCGTCGATGCGGCCTCGCCCGCCCTCGTCATCCTCGATGACGGATCCGCGGCGCCCGGTCTGGTGCGCGGACGCCATCCCGAGCTCGTCGCGCGGGAGCGGGCCCGCCTCGATGCCGCCGGCGATCATCGCCCCGTCATCGTGGCACTGCCCGTGGCCCTCGGTCGCACCCGCAATGAGGCCGTGGCCCGGGCCGCACGGGATCCGCGGTTTGCCGATGCCGATCACCCGCAGGTGTGTGGCATCTTCGGCACCCTCGAGCAGGGGCAGCAGCAGGTGCTCGATCTCGCGCGAGCCGGTGCGGGTGTGCTGCTCGTGACCGTGGCTGACGACCTCGATGTCGCCGATCTCCTCGCGCAGGTGCGCGCGCTCGTGGCCGGCCCGGTGGCGCTGTGGCTCGCGGGCGGCGAGCGGGCCTAGGCGAGCGGGCCTAGCGGCGCCCGCGCAGGTCGCTGTCGATCGCCGCGGCGCAGGCGCGCAGCTGCGGCAGGATCGTGTCCCGCAAGTCCGTCAGGCTCACCCGCGCGGCATGCGCGGAGATGTTGGCCGCGGCGATGACGCGCCCGTCCGCATCGTGCAGCGGCACCGCCAGCGATCGCACCCCGTGCTCGAGCTCCTGATCCTGCAGGCACCATCCCTGCTCGCGCACCTGCGCGATGACGGTGCGCAGTTCAT
>CAZLHZ010000066.1:8486-8985 GCA_964559285.1 uncultured Actinomycetes bacterium
GTGCGTTCCGTGCGGGCATCGAACTCCGTGGTCGCGAGGTAGCTCTCGAACTCCGCGTCGGGGAGGGCGGCGAGCAGGACGCGCCCCATGGAGGTGCAGTACGCCGGAAGCCGGGCCCCCACGGACAGCGCCACCGTCATGATCCGGTTCGTCGCCGCCCGGGCGACGTAGACGATGTCCGGGCCGTCGAGCACCGAGGCGCTGCAGGACTCGTGCAGGGTGTTGGCGAGCTGCTCGAGGTGGTCCTGGGCGACCTCCGCCACGGTGAAGGAGGAGAGGTAGGCATAGCCGAGCTCGAGCACCCGCGGCCGCAGGTGGAAGTGGCGGCCGTCGCTGGCGACGTAGCCGAGGTGCTCGAGGGTGATGAGGAAGCGACGTGCGGCGGCCCGGGTCATCCCGGTGACCCGGGCGACATCGGACAGGGTCATCCGGGGGGAGTCGTGCCCGAAGGCGCGGATCACGGCGAGGCCGCGCTCGAGGGACTGGACGAACTCGGCCG
>CAZLHZ010000067.1:0-8400 GCA_964559285.1 uncultured Actinomycetes bacterium
CGGTGTCGGTGGGGTCGTCGCCTAAATCGACGGCGGCGCGGATGACGCGCACGGCCTCATCGCGGTTGGGCGGATCGCCCCAGATTCCCGCTCCGGTGATGCGCATGGCGCCGAAGCCGAGTCGGCGGACCGTGATGGGGTCACTGCCACCGAAGGTGAAGGTTCCGGACTGGAGCACGGGGGTGTCGGCCATGGGGGTATCCAAGCGTGTCGGGTGACCCCGGTCGAGATCGGCTACGCCGGAGGACCGACCGGGACGGTTCCGGCGATCGGGCGCAGCCGGTCGGCGAAGAAGTCATGGCCCTTGTCATCGACAACGACGAACGCGGGGAAGTCCTCCACCTCGATCCGCCAGACCGCCTCCATGCCGAGGTCCTCGAAGTCGAGCACCTCGACCTTGCGGATGTTGTCCTTGGCCAGTCGCGCGGCCGGCCCACCGATCGAGCCGAGGTAGAAGCCACCGTTGTCCTGACACGCCTTGGTCACTGCGGCGCTGCGATTTCCCTTGGCCAGCATGACGAACGATCCGCCCGCCTTCTGGAAGGAATCGACGTAGGCGTCCATGCGGCCGGCGGTGGTAGGGCCGAAGGATCCGGAAGCGTAGCCCTCGGGTGTCTTCGCTGGCCCGGCGTAGTAGACCGCGTGGTCCCGCAGGTAGGCCGGCATCGGCTCACCGCGGTCGAGCATCTCCTGAATCCGCGCGTGGGCGATATCGCGCGCCACGACCATCGGCCCGGTCAGTGACACCCGCGTCTTCACTTGCAGGGCTGACAGCTGCCGGCGGATCGCATCCATCGGCTGGGCGAGGTCGATGTGCACGACGTCTCCCTCGAAGGACGCCTCATCGACCTCCGGCATGAAGTGCACCGGGTCACGCTCGAGCTCCTCGAGGAACACCCCCTCGTGGGTGATCTTGCCCAGGGCCTGGCGATCTGCCGAGCAGGACACCGCAATCGCCACCGGGCACGACGCACCGTGACGCGGCAGGCGGATGACGCGCACGTCATGGCAGAAGTACTTGCCGCCGAACTGGGCGCCGATGCCGAACTCCTGCGTCATGGTGAGGATCTCGGCTTCCATGGCCAGATCACGGTACCCATGTCCGCGGTCACTGCCCTGCGTCGGCAGCGAGTCGAGATAGCGCGCGCTCGCATACTTCGCGGTCTTCAGCGCGAACTCCGCCGACGTGCCGCCGACGACGATCGCAAGATGGTACGGCGGGCACGCGGCCGTGCCGAGTGAGCGCAGCTTCTCGTCCAGGAACCGCCGGAAGGACGCCGGGTTGAGCACCGCCTTGGTCTCCTGGAAGAGCAGGCTCTTGTTCGCCGATCCACCGCCCTTGGCCATCACCATGAACTTGTAGATCATGGCATGAGAAGGATCGGTATCGGCGTACAGGTCGAACTGCACGGGAAGGTTCGTGCCGGTGTTGCGCTCCTGCCACATGGTGAGCGGCGCCATCTGCGAGTAGCGCAGGTTCAGTTTCTGGTAGGCGTCGAACACGCCCCGCGACAGCGACTCCTCATCGTTGCCACCGGTGAGGACATGATCGCCCTTCTTGCCCATGATGATCGCCGTGCCCGTGTCCTGACACATGGGCAGCACACCACCGGCGGAGATGTTGGCATTCTTCAGCAGATCGAGGGCGACGAACCGGTCGTTGGGACTGGCCTCCGGATCCGTGAGGATCGCGCGCAGCTGCGCGAGGTGCCCGGGGCGCAGCAGATGCTGGATGTCACGGATTCCCTCGTAGGCGAGCACGCGCAACGCCTCGGGTGTCACCTGGAGGAATGACTGGCCGGCGGCCTCAATGACGGACACGCCCTCGGTCGTCAGGAGGCGGTAGGGGGTCTCGTCGGGGCCGAGGGGGAGCAGGTCCTGGTAGCTGAAGTCGGGCATGCCGCAAGCGTAGGGCCGCGCGGTGTGGGCCGGTCGGCTAGGCGGAGTCGAAGTCGACCATGGAGTACTGCCCGAGCTTGTCGAGTCGGTGCTCACTCAGCACCTCGCGGATCGTGCCACTCTTGCTGCGCATGACGATCGAGTGCGTGGTCGCTCCGTTCGGGCGATAGCGCACCCCCTGCATGAGCTCGCCATCGGTGATGCCTGTGGCACAGAAGAACACGTTGTCACCGGTCACCAGGTCGCGCGTGGTGAGGACGCGGCCGAGGTCGTGCCCGGCATCGATCGCGCGGGCACGCTCGGCGTCATCGCGTGGCCACAGTCGTCCCTGGATCTGGCCACCGAGGCAGAGCAGGGCGCACGCCGCGATGATGCCCTCGGGTGTCCCGCCGATTCCCATGAGCAGGTCGACGCCGGTGCCCTCGCGGGCCGCCATGATCGCGCCGGCGACATCCCCGTCGCTGATGAACTTGATGCGGGCGCCGGCCTCGCGGATCTCGCGCACGTAGGAGTCGTGGCGGGGGCGATCAAGGATGCACACGGTGAGGTCCGGGACGGTCGTGCCCTTGGCCTTGGCCACCTGTCGGAGGTTGTGGGCGATCGGGGCGGTGATGTCGATCGCATTGGCTGCCTCAGGTCCGGTGACCAGTTTCTCCATATAGAAGACGGCGCTCGGGTCGTACATCGCGCCGTTCTCGGTCACCGCGAGCACGGAGATGGCATTGGACATGCCCTTGGCGGCCAGAGTGGTGCCATCGATCGGGTCGACTGCGACATCCACCACCGGGCCGGTGCCGTCACCGACCGACTCGCCGTTGAAGAGCATCGGGGCGTTGTCCTTCTCGCCCTCGCCGATGACGACGGTGCCGTTCATCGACACGCTGCCGATGAGCATGCGCATGGCGTTGACCGCGGCCCCATCGGCGCCGTCCTTGTCGCCACGACCGACCCAGCGTCCCGCGGCCATCGCGGCCGCCTCGGTGACGCGGACGAGTTCGAGGGCGAGATTGCGATCGGGAGCCTCCCCGGTCGCTGCGGACCCGGCCATGGATGCCTCCCTCGTGTGTGAGTCTCTGGAGCCTCACCCTAACGGGCGAGGACGGCTCCGGTCGGGGACCATGGGGGCATGGATGAGACGACGGCAGCCGAGCAGCCGGCCCCGGCGAGCGCCCGGCGGGCGCGCGGTCGCCAGACCGTGGGTGACATGGTGCGCTCGATGGCCCTGGTCCTCGCGTTTGTCGCCTTCATCCTCATCGTCACGAAGCGTCCGGCGCCGGATCCCGTCCGCGAGGTCGACCCGGCACCCGTCGTGGCTCTGGCCCGCAGCCAGGCCGACTTCCCGATCAGCTATCCGGACACGATGCCCAACGGGTGGCGGACGACGAGTGCGCGCTGGGAGCCCACCGCGGGCTCGCGCCCGGACGACGCGCTGCAGATCGGACTTCTCACCGACGTCAATGAGTACGTCCAGATCGGGGAGTCCGAAGCGACGAGCCCGGACTACGTCGCCGAGCAGGTGGGGAACGCTTCGCCCACAGGGTCGCTGCCCATCGCGGGGCAGGACTGGCTCACCTACGAGTCGGCCCCGGGAGCCCCAACCCAGCGCGCACTCGTACGCGTCGTCAACGGCGTGACCACGGTCGTGTCCGGCACCGCCCCCATGAGCACCCTTGCGGCAGTTGCAGCCTCGCTGCGCTAGGTGGTGGCGTCGCCGCGCGAGAAGTGACGTGCGCGAGAAGTGACGTGCGGGCGTCGTGGCTACTGCGGAGGCGTCGGCGGTTCGAGCCGCTGGGCAGCCCCATCGAGCCAGGCCTGGCACACCCCGGCGAGTGCCTCCCCGCGCTCCCACAGCGCGAGGGACTCCTCGAGGGTCGCTGCACCTGTCTCCAGTCGCGCCACGACCGCGATGAGGGCATCGCGCGCCTGCTCGAAGCTGAGCAGGGATAGATCGGCACCACCGGGCAGGTCGTCACCGGAGAGGTCGTCACTCATGCGCGAGAGCCTACGGGCGGTGACGGTCGGCTGACCTACAGTCCTGTCGTGGCGATGGACTCCTCAGCCGACCAGCCGGCAGCGGTGCGCACCGTGTCGACGGCCATCGGGGAGTGGATCGGCCGACTCGGTGAGATCTGGGTCGAGGGGCAGGTCGCCGAGTTCAAGCGGCGACCGGGCATGTGGGCGGCCTACCTCACGCTGCGGGACCTCGAGGTCGAGATGTCCCTGTCCGTCGTCGTACCCAACGCCGTCATGGATGCGGTCCAGCCGCCGGTCGCCGAGGGGCAGCGCATCATCGTCCTCGCCCGACCCGACTTCTATCCGCGCAATGGGTCCCTGCAGCTGCGCGCCCGCGAGATTCGCACCGTCGGTCTCGGCCAGCTGCTCGCTGAGATCGAGCGGCTGCGCGTGCTCCTCACATCGGAGGGCCTGTTCGCTGCCGAGCGCAAGGTTCCCCTGCCCTTTCTCCCGCGCAGGATCGGTCTCATCTGCGGCCGCGCGAGCGCGGCGATGCGCGATGTCATGGTCAATGCGGCGGCGCGCTGGCCCGCAGTCGACTTCGAGGTGCGCGAGGTGGCCGTCCAGGGACCGGGGGCGGTGGCGGCCGTGGTCGAGGCGCTCGAGGAGCTCGATCGGTCGGGCACGGTTGATGTCATCGTCATCACGCGTGGTGGAGGCAGCGTCGAGGACCTGCTGCCGTTCAGCAATGAGCGCATGGTGCGCGCGGTTGCGGCCTGCCGGACACCTGTCGTGAGCGCCATCGGCCATGAGCAGGATGCTCCGCTCATCGACTTCGCCGCTGACCTGAGGGCATCGACGCCGACAGATGCGGCCAAGCGCATCGTCCCCGATGTCGCGGAGCAGGCCGAGCTCATCCGTCGGCAGCGGGACCGCGGCCGTCGGGTGATCTCGGATCGGCTGCGCCTTGAGCAGTCGCGCCTCAACGACCTGCGCCGGCGGCCGGTCCTCGCTACTCCGGTCGCCGCCCTCATCGAGCGCAAGGTCGAGGTCCTCCACCAGCTCGTTGGACGCGTGCGTGCCCTATCCCCCCAGGCCACGCTCGATCGTGGCTACGCCGTTGTCCAAGCGGGTGATGGCCGGGTCATCCGGGCTGAATCCGAGGCCCTGCCCGGTGCGGATCTGCGGATTCGGGTGGCGAGCGGCCAGTTCTCGGCGCGTCGGGTCGAGGGCTCGCCGTTACAGTGAGGCCATGACAAACCGGACCGTCCTGCTGGCGGCACCCCGTGGCTACTGCGCCGGAGTCGACCGGGCGGTGGTGTCGGTCGAGAAGGCCCTCGAGCTCTACGGCGCCCCGGTCTATGTGCGCAAGCAGATCGTCCACAACAAGTTCGTCGTCGAGTCGCTCGAGGATCGCGGGGCGATCTTCGTCGATGAGCTCGAGGAGGTGCCCCTCGGCGCGACCGTCGTCTTCTCCGCGCACGGCGTGGCGCCCACCGTCCATGACGAAGCAAAGGAGCGCAGCCTGCGCACGATCGATGCGACCTGCCCGCTCGTGACCAAGGTGCACTCTGAGGCGCGCCGGTTTGCCCACGATGGCTACGACATCGTCCTCATTGGCCATGAGGGTCATGAGGAGGTCGTGGGCACGATGGGGGAGGCACCGGACCGGATCACCCTCGTCGAGGGTCCCGATCACGTCGATGACCTCACGGTGTCGGGTGACCGCCCGCTCGTATGGCTGTCGCAGACCACTCTGTCGGTCGATGAGACCCTGCAGACGGTCGATCGCCTCCAGCAGCGCTTCCCGCAGCTGACGAGTCCGCCCAGTGATGACATCTGCTACGCAACGCAGAACCGCCAGTTGGCGGTGAAGGAGATTGCACGCCGCTGCGACGTGCTCATCGTCGTGGGCAGCGGCAACTCATCGAACTCCGTGCGCCTGGTCGAGGTGGGGCTCGATGCCGGAGCTCGAGCGGCCTATCGCGTGGACGGTGCCAGCGAACTCGACGAGGCATGGTTCGAGGGCGCGGTCATCGTCGGCCTCACCAGCGGCGCATCGGTCCCGGAGATCCTGGTGCGCGATGTCCTGGCCTGGCTCGCGGAGCGCGGGTTCGCGAATGTCGAGGAGGTGGCAACGGCGGAGGAGACCCTGGTCTTTGCGCTGCCGCCGGAGTTGCGCCGCGACCTCAAGGCCGCGAGCGCCGCCGCAACCCCTTGATCCCGGTGATGAGCAGGGCCAGGAGCACCGATCCGCAGATCCAGGCGACATTGAGCGACAGCGTGCTCGTGAGCATGATGGCCTCGCGGGTGAGCGTCGTGCCCCGGCCGGGCAGCGCAAGCTGACCTGCCGTGAGGCATGCGACGAGGAAGGCCAGTGGCGGAGCGATGACTGCCACCCACCGATCTCGATAGCGCACGATGATCGCGCAGTAACCCGTGGCAACAAGCAGGGCCGCTCCGGTGAGCAATCCGATCGTGCCGGGCGAGACCGCAATGACATCGGCGAAGGCGACGAGCACTGTCACTCCGATCGTGACGAGCCACACGCCGAGACCGCCGATCCCGAACTCGTCGGGGACCGGCTCATGCTCCATCGTGAGGTCGTCGTACTCCACGAACACCGTAGGAGCGTAGGCCACCTCGTCCTGCGCGCCCGTGGCGACGGGTGACACGCCTCGGGCTCGCGCCTCACTGCGCGGCACGACGACGGGAATGGCATCGGCGCGCGTTGCTGCGGGTGACCGGAAGAGACGCCCGGTGTCGACGCGGCGTGATCCCTGATTCGTCGGGTCCGATTCACTCACGAGTGCAACGGTAGGGCACGCACCCTGCCGGGACCAGATGCAGCCGCCCCTAGGATGCTCAGTCGTGGCCCTCACCATCGGAATCGTCGGTCTTCCCAACGTCGGCAAGTCGACGCTGTTCAACGCTCTGACGAAGAACAACGTGCTTGCTGCGAACTATCCGTTTGCGACGATCGAGCCGAACACCGGGATTGTCGGTGTGCCGGATCCGCGACTGGACGTCCTCGCAGGCATCTTCGGGTCCGAGCGGATCATCCCGGCCACGGTGACCTTCGTGGATATTGCCGGCATCGTGCGTGGTGCGAGCGAGGGTGCGGGGCTGGGCAACAAGTTCCTCTCGCACATTCGCGAGTCCGACGCGATCTGCCAGGTGCTGCGCGCCTTCTCCGACCCCGATGTGGTCCACGTTGAAGGACGTGTCTCGCCTGAAGAGGACATGGCGACGATCAACACCGAGCTCATCCTCGCTGACCTGCAGACCCTCGATCGCGCTCTCCCGCGGCTGCAGAAGGAAGCTCGACTGACCAAGGATCGCGCGGCTGTGCTGGCTGCTGCCGAGGCGGCACGTGAGGTTCTCGACTCTGGCACCACGGTCTTCCAGGCCGGCCTCGATCGTTCCCCACTGCAGGAACTCTTCCTGCTCACCGCCAAGCCGTTCCTCTACGTCGTCAATGCGGATGAGGCTGAGCTGAGCGATGCGGAGTTCCGCGCACGCATGCGCGACCTCGTGGCTCCGGCTGATGTTGTCTTCCTCGATGCCAAGCTCGAGTCAGAGCTCGCAGAACTCGATGATGAAGAGGCCATGGAACTTCTCGCATCTGTCGGACAGGATGAAGCGGGGCTGAGCGCTCTCGCGCGCGTCGGCTTCGACACGCTCGGGCTGCAGACCTACCTCACTGCCGGTCCCAAGGAGGCTCGCGCGTGGACCATCCGCAAGGGGGCCACCGCACCGGAGGCTGCCGGTGTCATCCACACCGATTTCCAACGCGGCTTCATCAAGGCAGAGGTCGTGTCATTCGACGACCTCACCGCTGCCGGGTCCATGGCCGAGGCCAGGGCGAAGGGCCGAGTCCGCATGGAGGGCAAGGACTACGTCATGGCCGACGGCGATGTCGTCGAGTTCCGATTCAACGTCTGAGGCGATCATGGAGGTCCGACTGCGCCCGGTCGTCGAGGACGATCTGCGGACGATCTTCGACCAGCAGCGCGACCCCATCGCCTGGGAGATGGCCGCCTTCGCCTCGCGCGTTCCCCATGACCGTGGCGCCTTCCACGAGCACTGGGACCGGATCCTTGCCGACCCGGATGTCGTCGTACGCACCATAGAGGGCACGGGCCAGCTCGCCGGCCATGTGCTCGGCTACGTCTCGGTTTTCCCCATGGAGGGCCAGCAGCATGTGGGCTACTGGGTCGGCCGCGACTTCTGGAATCACGGCATCGCGACCGCAGCACTGCGTGCACTTCTTGAACTGCTGCCAGATCCGGTGCTCCATGCGGGAACTGTCGCCGACAACATTGCCTCGCAGCGCGTGCTGGAGAAGACCGGCTTCGTGCAGGTGGGGGAGCGGCGCGCCTATGCCGAGGCGCGCGGGGAGCAGGTGCGCGAGTTGCTGTGGCGTCTCGATCGCCCTCGCGCCCACTGGAATCACGTCTACGCGACCAAGCCGATCGACACGGTGAGCTGGTTCCAGACTTCTGCGACGACGTCGCTGCAGCTCATCCATGCGTACGCCGATCCCGG
>CAZLHZ010000067.1:8410-8961 GCA_964559285.1 uncultured Actinomycetes bacterium
CGTCGGCGCCGGGGCATCACCGCTGGCGGATGAGCTGATCGCGCAGGGTCGCGAGGTCACCGTCCTCGACGTGTCCGATCAGGCACTCGCCCTTGTCCGATCGCGACTGGCTCACCGCGGTATGGACGGCGCCCTGACATCGATCGTCACGAACATCCTCGACTTCGAGCCGGATCGCACCTGGGGGGTCTGGCACGACCGTGCCGTGCTGCACTTCCTCGTCGATGAGAACGAGCGCCAGCGCTACGCGCAGATCGCAGCGCGCGCGGTCGCACCCTCGGGAGTGGCCATCATCGGTGGATTCGCACCCGACGGCCCCACCCACTGCAGCGGCCTGCCGACCTGGCGGGTGAGCGCTGGTGACCGCGCTGAGCTCTTCGCGCCGGACTTCAGACTCATCGGCGACCTCAGCGAGGTCCATGTCACCCCCGGGGGCGTGCACCAATCCTTCAGCTGGTCGATTCTGCGTCGCGTGGACGCCGACCGATGACCGGACTGCGGGAGGTGTTTCCCAGTTGGCCGCGGCTCAACAGGGAGATCACGCGAGCAGT
>CAZLHZ010000068.1:0-3989 GCA_964559285.1 uncultured Actinomycetes bacterium
GTTCGCGCCGGAGTCCAACAGCATGTCCTTGCCGGTGATACCGAGGTCGAGGGTCCCGGCACCGACGTACGTCGCAATGTCACGGGGACGAAGGAAGAAGAACTCGACATCGTTGTCGGGATCCTGGACGACGAGGTCGCGCGCCTGCGACGTCATGAGATAGCCGGCCTCGCGCAGCATGTCCAGCGCCGGCTCGTTGAGCTGCCCCTTGTTGGGAACGGCGACCTTGAGCATCGTCGACCTCCTACAGGTGCCGATAGACATCGTTGAGCGTGAGACCTCGGGCGAGCATGAGCACCTGCGCGTGGTAGAGCAGCTGCGCGATCTCCTCCGCAGCCCGCTCCGGCGACTCATGCTCCGCCGCCATCCACGCCTCGGCCGCCTCTTCCACGACCTTCTTGCCGATGGCATGAACGCCTGCATCGAGCAGGCGCACGGTGCCGGATCCCTCAGGGCGCGTGGCCCGAATCTCGAGGAGCTCGCGGTGGAGCTCGTCAAAGGTCTTCACTCGGCACCGCCCTGTCGCAGGTGGCGCAGGGTGACCGCCGTCATGAGTGCTGCGGTCGCAGCCTCATCCCCCTTGCTCTCGCGAGAGTCGGGCAGACCGGCGCGATCGAGTGCCTGCTGCTCGGTGTCGCATGTGAGAAGTCCAAAGCCCACGGGCACTCCGGTCTCCAATGCCACCCGCGCCAGACCCGAGGTCGTCGCGTCGCAGACATAGTCGAAGTGGGGTGTGCCGCCGCGGATGATGACGCCGAGGGCAATGACGGCATCGACGGCTCCGAGGGCGAGCTGCTGGGCGACGATGGGCAGCTCGAAGGAGCCCGGGACACGCACCAGCGCCACAACCTCGGCCTCCGCGCGCTCGCACGCCTTCAGTGCTCCGGCCACCAGACCCGCCATGACCTCCTCATGCCAACTCGAGGCGACAATCGCGACGGCGAGGCCCTCGGCTCCGTCGACCGACAGCACGGGTGCACCGGCACCACTCACGGGGTCACCTCCAAGGTCTCATCGCCGATCACATGCCCCATGCGCTCGCGCTTGGTGCGCAGATAGAAGCGGTTGTGCTCATTGGCGCCCACCTCCAGCGGCACGCGATCAACGATCGTGAGGCCATAGCCCTCGAGTCCGGCGCGCTTGGCCGGATTGTTGGACAGCAGTCGCATCGTTCGCACTCCGAGGTCGGCAAGAATCTGCGCTCCGGTGCCGTAGTCACGTGCATCTGCCGGAAGTCCGAGCTGAAGGTTGGCGTCAACCGTGTCGATGCCCTCGTCCTGAAGCTCGTAAGCCTGCAGCTTGTGAAGCAGTCCGATGCCGCGCCCTTCATGCCCACGGACATAGAGCACGACTCCGCGACCCTCCTCCGCCACGCGCTGCATGGCGGCGTGGAGCTGCGGCCCGCAGTCGCACCGCATCGACGACAGGACATCGCCCGTGAGGCACTCGGAGTGCACGCGAACCAGCACGTCCTCACCGTCACCGATCTCGCCAGCGACGAGTGCAATGTGCTCAGTGCCGTCAATGGTGCTGCGGTAGCCCATCGCGGTGAACGTCCCGTAGTCCGTCGGCAGCGCCGCGGATGCGATCCGCTCCACCTGCGACTCGGTGCGGCGAATGTGCGCGATGAGGTCGACGATGGAGATCATCACCAGCCCGTGCTGATCAGCAAAGGCCCGGCACTCTGGGGCACGCATCATGGATCCGTCGTCAAGGACCAGTTCGCACAGTGCACCAGCAGGGTTGAGCCCGGCGAGGCGGGCAAGGTCGACAGCAGCCTCCGTGTGACCAGGGCGACGCAGGACACCACCGGCCACCGCGCGTAGCGGCATCACGTGCCCGGGCCGGGTGAGGTCCGACGGCTGCGTGGCCGGGTTGCCGAGCGCCTTGATCGTGATGGCGCGATCCGAGGCTGAGATCCCCGTCGACTCGACATCGCGCGCATCAACAGAGATGGCGTACGCCGTTCCCTTGCGGTCCTCGTTGATGGCCGTCATCGGTGGCAGTCCAAGACGATCGAGCTCCGGACCGGTCATCGACACGCAGATGTATCCCGACGTGTGTCGAATCATGAAGCCGACCAGCTCCGTGGTCGCCATTTGCGCGGCGAAGATGAGATCACCCTCGTTCTCGCGGTCCTCATCATCGATGACGACAACAGGGCGACCCACGCGGATCGCGTCGAGCGCCTCGGCCACCGTGTCGAGTCGCACGGGATCACTCATGATGGCTCCGGTCACGCTCGAAGGACCACAGGCGTTCGACGTACTTCGCCATGACGTCGACCTCAAGGTTGACCTGCGTGCCCACGGATGCCGATCCGAGTGTCGTCATCTGCAGGGTTGTAGGGATGAGGGACACGACGAAGGATTCTCCGGCATGTAGGTCATCGGGTGGTGCGAGGTGTGCCACGGTGAGGGATACGCCATCAACCGCGATGGATCCCTTCTCCACGACATAGCGGGCGAGGTCGTCGGGCAGGCTGATGCGCACGAGTTCCCAGTGCTCCGACGGCTGGCGGGACAGGATCGTGCCGGTGCCATCGACGTGCCCCTGGACGAGGTGACCGCCGAGTCGGGTGGCCAGGGTCACCGCACGCTCGAGATTGACGTGGCTGCCGACCTGCGCGGCGCCGAGGCTGCTGCGGATGAGGGTCTCGCGCATGACATCGGCGGTGAACACGCCATCGGCGATCTCCACGGCGGTGAGGCAGACCCCGCTCGTCGACACCGAGTCCCCGTGGCCGAGATCGGAGGTCACGAGTCGACCCGCGATCGACAGCCGGATCGCCTCATCGGGCAGATGCTCGATGCCGACGACCTCGCCGACCTCCTCGACGATTCCGGTGAACACGGCTACTCCTGACCTGGGGCTGAGATGTCGGCGGGTGCCGGGTGCGCATCGATGCACAGATCGCCACCGACGATGCGCACATCGTCCACCACGAGGCGATGACCCGCAGCCAGGGTGCTCACTGCGGCGGAAGCGAGGGCCGCGGGTCCGTCGCCGAGGAGCAGGGGGGCGGCGTACCAGCGGATGCGGTCGATGAGTCCGGCGCGCAGAAACGCCGCCGCCAGGGTGGGGCCGCCCTCGAGCAGAATCGTGCGGACGCCGCGATCGTGAAGGAGCGTCAGGACCTGGCGGGGGTCGTGGTGGCGCAGGTGCAGGGTCTCCGCGGCGTCATCGCGCAGGCGGCTCGTGGGCGGCAGGTCGCGCGAGCCGACGACGACGCGCAGCGGATGGCGGGAGTGCAGGCTGCCGTCGGGGCGGCGGGCGGTGAGCTGCGGGTCGTCGATGAGGGCGGTTCCGGTGCCGATGACGATGGCGTCGACGTCGGCACGCAGGGCGTGCACCTCGGCACGCGCCTCGGGGCCGGTGATCCAGCGCGAGGTGCCATCGGCAGCGGCGACTCGGCCGTCCAGGCTGGCGGCCACCTTCCACACGACGACGGGGCGGGCGCGGGTGATTGCGGTGGTCCAGTCGCGGGTGAGCTCGGCGGCGTCGTCGGTGAGAAGGCCCTCGACGACGTCGATGCCGGCGGCACGCAGGAGATCCGCTCCCCCGGCAGCGATCGGATGGGGGTCGGATTGGGCGATGACGACGCGGGCCAGCCCGGCGTCGATGAGGGCGGCGGCGCAGGGGCCGGTGCGCCCGGTGTGAGCGCAGGGCTCGAGGGTGACGACGATCGTGCCGCCGCGGGCCCGGTCACCGGCGGAGGCCAGGGCGATGATCTCGGCGTGGGGGCCGCCGGCGCGCTCATGGGCGCCCTCGCCGACGACGCTGCCGGTGGTGTCGAGGATGACCGCGCCGACCCGGGGGTTTGGGGACGGGGCCGGGTGGACCGCGGCGGCGAGTGCCAGGGCCCGGTGCATGGCGGCAACCTCGGCCGGGGTCACCCCCTGGCGCGGTGGGATGGCGCCGGTCGCGGCCGCCTGCGGTGGGATGGCGCCGGTCGCGGCCGCCTGCGGTGGGATGGCGCCGGTCGCGGC
>CAZLHZ010000068.1:4089-8918 GCA_964559285.1 uncultured Actinomycetes bacterium
CGCCTGCGGTGGGGAAGGCTCGCTCATCGGCCGGATTCCACCGCGCTCAGGCGCCACGGGCGGGATCGCACCACCAGCTGGACGCGGTCGCACTCTCGGCCTGCTCCCGCAGCACCCCGATCATCCGATCCGGGTCCTCCGCGCCGAATACTGCCGAGCCGGCAACGAACACGTCGGCACCCGCGTCCGCGCACCGCTCGATCGTGCTCGCGCTCACTCCCCCGTCGACCTGGATCCAGATGTCGGTGCCGGTGCGCCGGGCCAGTTCACGGGTACGCCGGATCTTGGGCAGCACCACGTCAAGGAATGACTGGCCGCCGAAGCCGGGCTCCACGGTCATGAGCAGGACCATGTCGAGTTCGGGCAGGAGATCGGCGTACCCCTCAATCGGGGTCGCCGGACGCAGACCCATCCCCGCGCGCGCCCCATGCCGACGCAGATCTCGGGCCAGCTTGACCGGGGCCCGCGCCGCCTCGACATGGAACGTGACACTGCGTACCCCGGCCTCGGCGTAGGCCGGAGCCCACCGATCCGGGTCCTCAATCATGAGGTGGGCATCGAGCGGGGTCGCGGTTGCGGCGAGCAGTCGCTCGACGATCGGCAGCCCGAGGGTGAGGTTGGGGACGAAGTGGTTGTCCATGACATCCACGTGCAGCCAGTCGGCCGAGGGGATGCGGGCGCACTCCTGCGCCAGGCGCGCGAAGTCGCACGACAGAAGGCTCGGGGAGATCTGGACGCCCACGAGCGGCAAGGCTAGTGGGTGCCGGCCGCGGACAGATTCCTGCCATCACGGTCGCGATCTGTCCGCGGGGGCCGGGACGGACGGGATCTGTCCGCGGGGGCCGGGACGGAGGGGTCGGTCCGCGGGTCAGGTTCGCTTCAGCAGGGCGAGGAACATCGCATCCGTCCCGTGCCGATGGGGCCACAGTCGCACCATCGGCCCCTCCCCGAGCCCGGGCACCTCCCGCCCGCACACCTCGGTGAGCACTCCGCGCGCGTCGAGGATCTCGACGCCGGGCCGCTCCCGCAGGACATCGGCGACGACCTGCGAGGTCTCCGCCAGATGCGGCGAGCAGGTGACATAGGCGACGATCCCACCCGGCCGGATCGCCTCAAGGGCCGCCGACAGCAGACCGCGCTGGAGCAGCCCGAGCTGACCGATATCCGCAGGGGTACGCCGCCACCGGGCCTCCGGCCTGCGACGCAGCGCCCCGAGTCCGGTGCACGGCGCATCGACGAGGATCCGATCAGGACGCCCGAGATCGACCGTCCGCCCATCGCCGACGATGACGGTCGGGCGACCCGGGATCCGCTGCAGCGTGCGTTCGACCAGTCGCGCGCGATGCTCCATCGGCTCCACGGCCGTCAGGTGCGCCCCGCGCCCGGCTGCCAGGCACGCGAGCAGGGCCGCCTTGCCGCCCGGTCCCGCGCACAGGTCCACCCACCGCGCATCGAGCCCGGTGAGCGGTGCCGCGGCGAGGGCGAGCGCCACGAGCTGGCTGCCCTCGTCCTGGACACTCGCGCGACCGTCGCGTACGGCGGCGATCCGGTCGGGACGGCCGGTGGCGAGCACTCCGGCGTAGGGACTCCACGTGCCCGGCTCCATCCCCGGCATCGCGAGGAGTTCCTCGTGATCCAGCAGGCCGGGGCGGGCTGCGATCACGGGGCGGGCCGGGGTGTTGTCGGCGGCGAGGACCTCAGTCGTCTCCTCCCACGAGGTGCCGAGCGCCTCACGGAAGGCGCGCACGATCCAGACCGGGTGCGACCACGCGATCGCCAGATGCCCGGCCGGATCAGCATCGAACGTCGGGGACACCTGGGCGATCCACGTGTCACGGTCGACGGCCGCGACCTTGCGCAGGACGGCGTTGGCGAGCTTGGAGGCTCCGTCGCCCAGGACATCGCGGGCCAGATCGACACTCTCGCCGACCGCCGCGTGAACCGGCGTGCCCAGACTCAGCAACTGGTGGGCGCCCATGCGCAGGACATCAAGGAGGCGCGGGTCCAGCTTGTCCAGCGGCCGGTCGACGCAGGCGGCCAGAACGGCGTCGTAGAGGCCGCGCCACCGCAGGGTCCCGTAGGCCAGTTCCGTGGCGAAGGCGGCATCCCGATCCGATAGGTCGGCGTCGCGCAGCAGGCCGGGCAGGATGAGGTTGGCGTAGGCGTCACTGCCGCCCACTTCATGGAGCAGGTCGTACGCCGTGCGCCGGGCCGACGGCGGCCGCCGTGACCCCGGGCGCGAGGGCGGGCGAGGGTCCTGACCCGATCGCTGCCGGGGCGTCCGCCCGGAGGACTGCCGAGGAGGCCGGGGCGAGCGCCCGGAGGACTGCCGAGGTGACTGCCCGGGGGACTGCCGGGGTGAGCGCCCGGACGACTGCCGGGGAGGCCGGTCTGGTGACCGGTCCGATCCGGAGCTGCCGGGTCGCCGCGGGGGTGTCGTCATGCGCCGAGCCGCTCGCCCGGCTCTATCCGAACTCCGCGCGCCCAGTCAGCGGCGGGCATGGGACTGCGGCCGGAGGGGCTGACCATGCCGAGGGTGACCGGACCGGTGGCGGTGCCGACCTGGACCTCCCGCCGCGTGACGAGAAGTTCGCCCGGGGCGAGGGGCATCCCCTCGCTGGGCGGACTGTTCCGGGGGTCGGACGACCGGGAATTGTCCGCGGGGACGGTGGACGACCGGGAATTGTCCGCGCCACCGGTGGATGGCCGGGAGTTGTCCGCGCCACCGGTGGGAACCAGGGTGCCCCGTGGGGGTGTCACCGGGCCGAGCCGCAACCGCTCCCCCCGGAAGGTCGTCCATGCCCCGGGCGCCGGGGTACAGGCGCGGATGAGCCGGTCGACCCGCAGGGCCGGTGCCGTCCAGTCGACGCGGGCGTCCGCAACGAGCAGCCGCGGAGCCAGGCTCACCCCGTCGGCGGGCTGCGGCTGGGGCCGCGCCTGACCGGAGGCCAGGGCCGCGAGGGACTGCAGGAGCAGGTGGGCTCCGCTCTCCGCCAGCCGGCCGAGGAGATCACCGGAGGTGTCGGTGGGGCGAATCGTCTCCGTCACCACGCCGAGCACCGGTCCGGTGTCGAGGCCCTCCTCGAGCACGAAGGTCGTCGCCCCGGTGATGTCATCGCCGTGGAGGACGGCGGGCTGCACGGGTGCGGCACCGCGCCAGGCGGGCAGGAGGGAGAAGTGCAGGTTGACCCAGCCGTGGGTCGGGATCGTGAGCGCGGCTGCCGGAATGAGACCGCCGTAGGCCACGATCGGGCAGCAGTCCGGGGCCAGCTCCACCAGGGTCGCAAGGAACTCCGGGTCGCGGGGGGTTGCCGGGGCGAGCACCGGGATGCCAGCCTCCTGCGCGCGCACGGCAACCGGGCTGGACGTGAGAGTGCGGCCCCGACCCGCGGGTGCCGGTGGGCGCGTGAGCACCGCCACCACCTCGTGCTCGGACCCCAGGAGAAGGTCGAGGGAAGGGAGTGCGACGTCCGGCGTTCCGGCGTACACCAAGCGCACGCTAGAGCCAGCGCTCGGAGATCGTGTGCGGGCTCAGCCGCACATCGGGCGTGGGCTCGCCGAACCACTCCGCCTCACGGATCGCCTTCATCGCAGCCTTGCGCGTATCCGTGTCAAGTCGATCGACGAAGAGGATCCCGTCAAGGTGGTCGGTCTCATGCTGAAGGGCGCGCGCGAGGAGCTCGGTACCGCTGATCTCGACGGGCTCGCCGTGCATCGACATGCCCTTGGCGACGACCTGCATCGACCGCTTCGTGGAGAACGAGAGCTCCGGGATGGACAGGCACCCCTCGTCACCGTCCTGGATCTCGTCGGACAGGTCGAGGACCGGATTGACCAGGTGACCCACCTCGTCATCGACCCACCAGGTGAAGACCCGCAGCGAGACCCCGATCTGCGGGGCAGCCAGACCGGCACCGGGGGCGTCCATCATCGTGTCGGTGAGGTCCTTGACGAGCTTGCGCAGTTCTTTGTCGAAGGTGGTGACGGGCGCGGCGGGCGTGCGCAGCACCGGATCGCCAAAGAGGCGAATCGGCTGCACGGCCACGATGACTCCTCGCGAAACGACGGGGTGACGGATGGTGAGGGGCGCGCGGTAGAGCGAATCGTGGCGCCAGCCACCAGTCTAGGGCGCAGCCGGATCGCCCTCGTCGCGGTGCCGATGGGGCGACGCGCGACGAGGCGCGGCGGAGAAAGGCCGAACATGGGCCCGAGCCCACCGCAGGAGGTGGCGATGGGGCCGATCGCACCGCCTCAGAGGTCGGGGGGATCCATCCGAATCTCCACCGGCGCCAACCCCTTGCGCACCGAGCGCACCGAGGCGGCCTCCTTCAGGGCGCGCGCGAGGGCAGTACCGGCTGCTCGCGGAGCGAGCAGCACCATGCGACTGGCCGGTTCGTCAGTGGTCGCGGAGGGGGCCGCACGCGCCAGGGACGGTTCCACGGCCACCGGACCGAGGACCCGTACCTCACTCGGCAGGGACGCCGACTCCACGAGCGACGCCATCGCCTCGGTCGCCCCGGTGAGGACAGCCACGCGCGAGGCTGGCGGCAGCCCCAGTTCACGCCGCTGCGACAGCTCCCGCCGCGCGAGTCCCGCCGGGTCCCACCGGACGAGCGCCTGCACGACGGGCAGGGCACCGTCGGCCGTGACGACAACCGGGGCCCCCGGTGCCGCCAGCGCCGCCGCCGCGAACCACCGCCGCGCCGTCTCCTCCGTCGCTCGCAGCCCCGCGCGCTCCAGCTGACGGACCGCATCCAGCAGCAGAACTGCCGCGTAGCCGCCCTCGGCCACCGGCTCAGCTCCGGGAGTCGCGATGATGAGCGCCGGCT
>CAZLHZ010000069.1:0-852 GCA_964559285.1 uncultured Actinomycetes bacterium
CCGGGCGGGAACTGCTGCAGCATTGGAGTCCGCCAAGGGGATTCTGCGCACGGAGGTGGGTCGTCAGACGGGGGTGAAGCACACCCCGTCGCTCGCATTCATTCTCGATGCCCTGCCGGAGAGCGTCCACCACATCGAGGATCTCCTCCGGCAGGCTGCACAGCAGGACGCCAGCGTGCAGGAGCAGGCGGCCGCCGCGGTGTACGCCGGTGACCCGGATCCCTACCGCCACCCGGCCGTTGATGATGAGG
Organism: uncultured Actinomycetes bacterium; assembly: GCA_964559285.1. Lineage (GTDB taxonomy): Bacteria > Actinomycetota > Actinomycetes > S36-B12 > S36-B12 > CAZLHZ01. The sequence continues at coordinate 252 of CAZLHZ010000069.1, forward strand.
AACTCGAGCCGGATGGCCGTTGACGGCATCGTCCTCGTCGACAAGCCGTCGGGTCCCACCTCGCATGACGTGGTGGCGCGCGCGCGCAAGGCCTACGGCACCCGTCGGGTCGGACATGCGGGCACGCTCGACCCCATGGCCACCGGGGTCCTCATTCTCGGCATTGGTCAGGCGACCCGGCTTCTCGGCTACCTCGCACTGGATGACAAGGACTACCTCGCGACGGTCCGCCTGGGCATCACGACTGTCAGCGATGACGCGCAGGGCGAGGTGCTGCAACGCTCCGGGGCGACCGGCCTCGACGGTCGAGACATCGCCCGCGCTCTCGATGGGCAGCGTGGCGAGATCTGGCAACGACCCAGTGATGTGAGCGCCATCAAAGTGGACGGTCGACGCGCGCACGCGCTCATGCGCGCGGGGGAGCAGGTCGTCCTCGAGCCACGCCGCGTCACCATCAGCAGGATCGACCTGCAGGGGATGGATCCGGGTGTGGACTCCGCGGGGACGGCGTACCTCGACGTCGCCATCAGCGTCACCTGCTCCAGCGGCACGTACACCCGAGCTCGCTAAAGCAACACGCTTGGTCGATGGCATTACTTAC
>CAZLHZ010000069.1:862-1546 GCA_964559285.1 uncultured Actinomycetes bacterium
AGCGGCACGTACATCCGTGCCATCGCGCGGGACCTCGGGCAGGTGCTGGGCACGGGAGGCCATCTGGTCGCACTCCGGCGGACGCGTGTGGGGGGCTTCCGCAGCGACGAGTGCGTGGGACTGCAGGACCTTCCGGTCGATCCGGTGCGACCGGGGGTCGCCGCGGCTCGGTCGATGCCGAGCCATGTCGTGGATGCTGACCTCGTGCATCGCATCCGGCACGGCGTGCAGATCCCCATCCCGTGGGTGCGTTCCGACACCGGAACGGTGGCGGTCCTCGACGGTTCCGGTGACCTGGTGGCCGTGGCAGACGACGGAGGTGACCTCCTGCGCTATCGCGCCGTGCTCGTGCCAGCGACTCCCGAGGAGGGCGGTCGGACCCCATCTGGCACGCTGTGACCACCATGGACACCTCCCCGATCCAGCTGGCTGCCGAGCGCGCTGAACCGGTGCCGACCGGCTCCGGGACCGCGGTCGCCCTCGGTGTCTTCGACGGGGTTCATCGAGGACACCGGGCGCTGATTCAGGCACTGCGCGAGCGGGCACATGAGCGCGGCCTACCGGTGGTGGCCGTCACCTACTTCCCGCATCCGATGTCCGTCGTGCACCCCGATGCCGCACCGGCGGCTCTGGCGTCTCTTCCCGAGCGAGTCCAGTTGCTCACGGACGCGGGCGCGGATCGTG
>CAZLHZ010000069.1:1594-1829 GCA_964559285.1 uncultured Actinomycetes bacterium
ACCTTGGCGGACCTGGGGGAGAGGCTCGGCTTCGAGGTTGTCACCATCCCCGTGGGGTCTCCCGACTCCGCCTGGTCCTCCACCCGGGTGCGCGAGAGCCTCGAACGCGGAGAGGTCGACCAGGCAGCGGAGATCCTCGGCCGTCGGTACGCCGTCACCGGACCCGTTGTCCACGGGGAGCATCGCGGTCGGGAGTTGGGCTACCCCACGGCCAATGTGGATGTCGATGCCGCTG
>CAZLHZ010000069.1:1839-8794 GCA_964559285.1 uncultured Actinomycetes bacterium
CGGGGTCTACGCGGGGTGGCTGGGATGGGACGACGCGCTCCTGCCCGCCGCGATCTCGATTGGCACCAACCCTCACTTCCACGGCAGGGGACGCACGGTCGAGGCGTATGTGCTGGATCGCCATGACCTCGACCTCTACGGCCGCACCGTCCGGGTGGAGTTTGCCGAGCGCATCCGTGCACAGGCACGCTTCGAGACACTTCAGGATCTGCTGGCGGCCATGGCCCGAGACGTGGAGCGCGCTCGCGTCGTGACCGGCTGATAGGCTGCGCAACGACGGTCTCGGGGCGGGCGCCCCGTGCACCGAGTCCACCTTCGCGCAACCGCCCGAAGGCCCGCGCCCGAGAGGATTTCGCATGTCGCTGGACAGCGCCACGAAGAAGCAGATCATGACCGAGTTCGCCACGACTCCGGGAGACACCGGGAGTCCGGAGGTCCAGGTCGCGCTTCTCACCCGACGCATCTCGGACCTCACCGAGCACCTCAAGTTGCACAAGCACGATCACCACTCGCGGCGGGGGCTGCTCATCCTCGTCGGCCAGCGCCGCCGGATTCTGAAGTACCTGCAGAAGACGGATATCGCGCGCTACCGCTCGCTCATTGAGCGGCTGGGGATTCGCCGATAGGCGACGACCCTCGACCCGCCATTCCATGATGGCGGGCCTTTCCGCCGGGCCTAGACGGCCCGGCGGCCCTCACAAGGGCGTCTGCCTGACGCCCAGGGCGCCGGACGGACGCATCACTGCGTCGGGCCTCGGTGGTGGCCCCCGGACGGCACTGACCTTCCGGAGGCCTCGATCGAAGACCGGCCTCTCGCTTCCAGCGGCGCCCCTGTTCCCAAGGAGGCACCGTGGATAACTCCACACACTCTGCCGTGGCCGTGATCGACAACGGCCCGCTCGGCACCCGTACCATCCGCTTCGAGACCGGTCGCCTCGCGCGGCAGGCCGCCGGGTCGGTCACCGCAACCCTCGATGACCAGACCATGCTGCTGAGCGCGACGACCGCCTCCAAGCAGCCGAAGGACCAGTTCGACTTCTTCCCCCTCACGGTCGACGTCGAGGAACGGATGTACGCCGCGGGCCGGATTCCCGGATCGTTCTTCCGGCGCGAGGGCCGGCCCAGTGAGGACGCGATCCTCACCTGTCGGCTCATCGACCGTCCGCTTCGTCCGTCGTTCGTCAAGGGTCTGCGCAACGAGGTGCAGGTCGTGGTGACCGTGATGGCCCTCGATCCCAAGGACCTCTACGACGTCGTGGCCATCAACGCTGCATCGGCTTCGACCCAGCTTGCCGGGCTGCCCTTCAGCGGACCGATCGGTGGCGTCCGCGTCGCCCTCATCAACGGCCGCTGGGTGGCGTTCCCCACGCACGCCCAGCTCGAATCCGCAGTCTTCGACATGGTCGTCGCGGGTCGCGTGGTCGGAGACGATGTGGCGATCATGATGGTCGAGGCTGAGGCAACGGCTTCCACCATCCCGCTCATCGAGCACGGTGCGGCTGCTCCCACCGAGGAGATCGTGGCCGAGGGACTCGAGGCTGCAAAGACATTCATTCGCGTCCTGTGCCAGGCACAGGCCGAGCTCGCGGCCGCTGCGGCCAAGCCGACCGGCGAGTTCCCGGTCTACTCCGACTACGGCGATGATGTCTTCGCCGCCGTCGACGCTGCCGCTGGACAGGCCGTTGCTGAGGCGTTGACCATCGTGGGCAAGCAGGAGCGGGAGTCGCGTCTTGACGAGATCAAGGCGGAGGTGATCGCCTCCGTGTCACCCGCGTTCATCGGTCGTGAAAAGGAGATCCCGGCCGCCCTGCGCTCGGTGACCAAGAAGCAGGTCCGCCAGCGCGTTCTGCGCGATCGGGTCCGCATCGACGGTCGGGGCCTGACGGACATCCGCACCCTGGCGGCCGAGGTCGACGTCATCCCCCGAGTCCACGGGTCCGCACTGTTCGAGCGTGGTGAGACGCAGATTCTCGGCGTGACGACACTCAACATGCTCAAGATGGAGCAGTGGCTCGACACTCTGGCGCCTGAGACCCGCAAGCGCTACATGCACAACTACAACTTTCCGCCCTACAGCACGGGTGAGACCGGACGCGTCGGCAGTCCGAAGCGACGCGAGATCGGGCACGGCGCCCTCGCCGAGCGCGCCCTGATTCCGGTGCTGCCGTCGCGCGAGGACTTCCCCTATGCCATCCGCCAGGTGTCAGAGGCCCTGGGTTCGAATGGATCCACCTCAATGGGCTCGGTGTGCGCCTCGACACTGTCACTGCTCAACGCGGGTGTGCCTCTCAAGGCGCCGGTCGCTGGAATCGCCCGGGGACTCATCTCAGGTGAGGTCGAGGGCCGCACCGCCTACGTCGCCCTCACCGACGTCCTCGGTGCGGAGGATGCCTACGGCGACATGGACTTCAAGGTCGCTGGAACGAAGGACTTCGTCACCGCACTCCAGCTGGACACCAAGCTTGACGGCATCCCCGCGTCGGTGCTTGCAGCCGCGCTCCGTCAGGCACGGGATGCGCGTCTGACGATCCTTGAGGTCATGCGCGAGGCGATTGACACCCCTGATGAGATGTCGGAGTTCGCGCCGCGCATCATCACGATCAAGATCCCGGTGGACAAGATCGGTGAGGTGATCGGCCCGAAGGGCAAGATCATCAACCAGATCCAGGACGACACCGGTGCGGACATCACGATCGAGGACGACGGCACGATCTACATCGGTGCCTCGATCGGGTCGGCTGCCGAGGCTGCCCGGACCGCGATCAACCAGATCGCCAACCCCTCGATGCCGGAGGTGGGCGAGCGGTTCCTCGGGACGGTCGTGAAGACCACGACCTTCGGTGCGTTCGTCTCGCTCATGCCCGGCAAGGATGGATTGCTCCACATCTCCGAGATCAAGAAGATGGCGGGCAAGGGCCGGATCGAGTCGGTCGAGGAGGTTCTCAAGATCGGCCAGAAGGTTGAGGTCCAGATCAAGGAGATCGATCCACGCGGCAAGCTCTCGCTCGCGGCCGTCACCGGCGACGCCGCTCCGGCAGTTCAGGACTGACGACGTGGTCCGCCGGACGACGAGAACCCTCCTCTCTGAAGGAGACGGGTCAGTCGTCCGGCGGACCACGCTGCCGTGCGGCGCGCGGATCGTCACGGAGCACGTCCCGTCCGTGCGCTCAGTCTCACTCGGCATCTGGGTGGGCGTGGGTTCGCGTGATGAGACGCCGGGTCAGGCTGGCGCGGCGCACTATCTGGAACACCTGCTGTTCAAGGGAACCGCGACGCGCTCGGCACTGGACATCTCAGCATCCATCGATGCGGTTGGCGGGGAGCTCAACGCGTTCACGGAGAAGGAGTTCACCTGCTTCTATGCGCGGGTGCTGGACACCGACCTTCCGTTGGCCATCGATGTGGTCACCGATGTGGTCACGGCGGCCACATTGGAATCGCACGATGTCGACTCCGAGCGTGGTGTGATCCTCGAGGAGATCGCCATGCGGGATGACGATCCTGCCGATCTCGTTCACGAGGAGTTCTCACGAGCCCTCTTTGGCGACACTGAGCTGGGTCGGTCGATTCTGGGAAGTGTCGACACCATCGAGGCCATCACTCCTCGGGCAATCCGCAGTTTCTATCGACGGCACTACCGTCCCGAGCACATGGTGATCGCTGCTGCCGGAAGTCTCGAGCATGCTGAGGTGGTTCGGCATGTGGAGCGGGCATTGGGGCGAGCCGGAGTCCTTGACGGACGGAGTGACCCGGACACACCCCGGATCGGCCCGGTTCGGCGCCGACGTCCGCGCAGCAGCATCGTCACTCCCCGGGCGACAGAGCAGGCCAATCTCGTGCTGGGAGTTCCGGCGTACCCTCGAAGTGATGATCGTCGGTTCGCCGTGGGTGTCCTCAACGCTGCGCTCGGCGGCGGGATGTCGAGCCGCCTGTTCCAGCGGGTCAGAGAGGAGCGGGGGCTGGCCTATTCCGTCTACTCGTTCTCCGGGGCTTACTCGGACGCGGGTTACCTGGGTGTCTATGCGGGATGTCACCCCAGCAAGGCACGGGATGTCCTGGCGATCTGCCGGGACGAGCTTTCCCTCCTGCGGGCGCACGGCCTGACGCCGGAGGAACTGCAGCGGGGCAAGGGGCAGTTGCGCGGCTCCATGGTGCTCGGTCAGGAGGACACGGGTGCCCGGATGTCACGCATCGCCAAAGGAGAGCTCGTCTACAACGAGTTGCTCTCCGTGCGCGAGGTGCTGCGCCGCATTGAGTCCGTCACGGCGGACGATGTCTGCGAGGTTGCGGAGGACCTGCTCGCGGTCGAGCCCAGTCTCGCGGTGATCGGACCATTCGACGCGTCCACCATCGAGTGAGACCCCCGCAGCCTCGTGAGGCGCCTATCCTTCCCTCATGACGGTGCGGGTCGGAGTGGTCGGTGCGCGCGGGCGCATGGGTGCAGAGGTAGTGCGTGCGGTCACGGCCGCGCCAGATCTGGCGGTCGCTGCCGAGATTGATCTCGGGGACCCGCGTGACGAGTTGGCTCGCTCCGGGTGTGAGGTCGTCGTGGACTTCACCACTCCCGGCGCGGTGATGGACACGGTGCGATGGTCCATCGACCATGGTGTGCACCTTGTCATCGGCACCACGGGGTTCACCCCGGAGCGACTGGCGCAGATCGAATCCTGGTTGGCGGATCGACCGGAGGTCGGGGTGCTCATCGCGCCGAACTTCGGTATCGGCGCTGTTCTCATGATGCGCTTCGCCCGGGAGGCAGCGGCTCACTTCGAGTCGGTCGAGGTCGTCGAGCTCCATCATCCGGGCAAGCTCGACGCGCCGTCCGGGACGGCGCGCCACACGGCGGCGGGAATCGCACGGGCACGCGCGACGGCCGGTCTCGCAGCGATGCCGGACGCAACCACTGAGCAGATCGACGGGGCGCGCGGGGCAGTGGTCGACGGGATTCCCGTGCACTCGCTGCGCCTGCGCGGACTGGTCGCCCATCAGGAGGTGATCTTCGGCGGCCCGGGGGAGACCTTGAGCATCCGCCATGACTCGCTCGATCGGTCCTCCTTCATGCCGGGGGTACTGCTCGCTGTCCGCCGGATCGGGCAGCATCCGGGACTCACGGTCGGGCTGGAACCCTTCCTCCTCTGAGCCGTCTCCCCGATCCCCTCAGGCAACCCATCCGACCCATCGCAGCGCGGCGGCGGTGGCGGCCGAGACGAGCACGACGATGAGGAATGGGGCCTTGAGTAGCAGGGCGACCGTAGCGGCGGCCAGTCCGGCGAGACGCGCGTCCGGGTGCACCCCCTGCCCCTCGCCGGCGGCCTGCACCGCCACCAGTGCAGCGAGCAGGGTGATGGGCAGCAGCGTGCCGAGACGGGCGACGACGGGGTGATCCACGACGCGGCTCGGCAGCGCCCAGCCCCACAGCTTGAGCAGGTAGCAGCCGAGGGATCCGGCGATGACGGCGACCCAGATCACGGGGCCCGCCGAGGGCGCAGCGCGACGAGTACGGCGATCCCGGCGGTCGACAGCACGGGCAGGCCTGGGCTGAGCACGGGCGTCAACGCGAGGGCGACAACGGCGGCCGTCACCGCGAGCGCCCACGCCTGCCGCGTTCGAAGACGTGGCCACAGCAGGGCGAGGAAGGCGGCAGGGATGGCGGCGTCAAGGCCGAGCACCTCCGGACTCGGCAGGGCCGCGGCACCGAGGGCACCGAGGAGTGTGCCGAGGTTCCACAGGACGAAGATGGACAGACCCGTCGACCAGAACGCCAAGCGGGCAGCGGGTGGATCGGTGCGCAGGGTCGCCATCGCCGTCGACTCGTCGATGGTGAACTGAGCGGCCACCGGGCGGCGCCACGGGGAGAGTGCCAGCAGGGGACGCAGCGACATCGCGTAGAGGGGATTGGGCGCCCCCAGAAGACAGGCGGTGAGCACCGCCGCGATGACTCCGCCGCCCGCTCCGAGGACCCCGACGAGGGCGAACTGCGATGCACCGGTGAACATCCCCAGGGACAGCACCTGCGCTTGGAGCGGAGTGAGCCCGGTGGCGACGGCGACAGCGCCGAAGGAGATGGCATAGGCCCCGCACGCGACGCCGATGCCGATCGCATCCCGGATGATCGCGCGCCGTTCGGCCTGGGTCACGCCGTCATCCAACCGCATGGGGACGCGCGGACGGCATCTGTGGGCAGGCTCATCCGGAGGGTTCGGGTCCGAAGCCCACGACGAGTCGCACCTCCCGCAGCAGGCTGCCGTCAGGTGCCGCGAGGTCGCGCAGGGCCCCGTCTGGTGCCCATCCGGCGGACATGAGGAATGCCCGGCGTGGCTCCTCATGCAGCGGAACCCAGCACACCGCCTCAGTGAACCCGGCGGAGGTCATGGAGTCGATGGCTGCGGCCAGAAGGCGTGAGCCGTGCCCCTGGCGCTGTGCCTCGGGTGCGACATGGAGCGCGACGAGTTCGGCTTCCCCTGCTGCATCGGGGTCGTGACAGGGACCGAGTGCGATGAACCCCACGGACGTGTCCTCGCCGGTGACGGCTCCGTCGCGGGCCTCGACGGCCACGAGGACGCGATCGGCTGGACTCGGCGGTGAGATGACCGCCCGGGCCCAGTCCAGCGCGAGGTCGGCGGGGTCAACACGGCGCAGCAGGTCACCGAGGGGAGTGCTCGCATAGGCGTGGACCCACGAGGCCCGGTGGATCCGGGCCATGTCATCGACATCGGAAGATCGCGCGGGCCGGATGATGTGGGACATCCGACGATCCTGCCCGGTGGATCGGCGGGCCGAGCATGCGCCCCCGAGCTCGAGCACTATCCTCGCGTCATTCTGAGACGGAGGCGCCGTGAGTGACGAGTTGGACGTGGTGTTCCGCAGTGACGTCACAGTGGAGCTGGTCCGGGGGGCTGCATCGGACTCAGACGTGGTCTGGGCGGCGCGCGTGTCCACGCGCGGGGAGCAGTCG
>CAZLHZ010000070.1:0-3823 GCA_964559285.1 uncultured Actinomycetes bacterium
ACCTGCTGGTCGAAGGAAATATCGCCCGGGCCGTCCGGGGTGAGAAGATCGGAACGCTCGTGCATGGCGGACTGTCTGAGCCGCAGTGATAGTCGTGATCGTCCGCAGCAGCGGACGTGGATCACCGACAAGTGAGGATCTGAAATGAGTGATCTGGTCGACGAGATTCTCCTCGAAGCAGAGGAGAAGATGGACAAGGCTGTTGAGGTGGCGCGCGAGGACTTCGCAACCATCCGCACCGGTCGAGCGAATCCGGCGATGTTCTCAAAGATCGTGGTCGACTACTACGGCACCTTTACCCCGGTCCAGCAACTTGCGTCGTTCCAGACGCCCGAGGCCCGCATGATGATCATCACTCCCTACGACAAGGGTTCGCTGCCGCACATTGAGCGGGCCATTCGTGACAGTGACCTCGGCGTCAACCCGACAAGCGACGGCACGATCATTCGTGTTGTCCTGCCCCAGCTGACCGAGGAGCGTCGTCGTGACTACATCAAGGTCACCAAGAGCAAGGCTGAGGATGCTCGGGTAGCCGTGCGCAATATCCGCCGCCATGCCAAGGAGGCTCTTGAACGGCTCTCGAAGGATGGGGATGCGGGGGAGGACGAGGTGCGTCGCGGTGAGAAGCATCTCGACGACTCGACCCACAAGCACGTCGAGCACATCGACGAGATGCTCAAGCACAAGGAAGCCGAACTCCTCGAGGTCTAGAGCCTCAGGCTGAACAGGGAGTCGCACCATGGGGTCCGAGGGACAGTCCAAGGCTGGTCGCAATCTTCCCGCGGCCATCCTGTCCGGAGTCATCCTTGGAGCGCTTGTGCTCGTGTCGCTCTTCACGATCAAGTGGCTCTTCGGAATGGTTGCTGCCGCGGCCATGATCATCGGCGTCCTTGAGCTCCGATCCGCGTTCGCAAGTCGGGGGATCCGCATCGAGCGCTGGACGCTGATCGCGGCTGTGCTCGCGTCGACGGCTTCGGCGTACATCTGGGGAGCGGTTGGACTGATCGCGGTCCTCGGTCTCGCGATCATCGTGGCGATGGTGCTACGGCTACGTCTAGGCGTTGAAGGCTACGTGCGTGATATCACTGCGAACGCCTTCGTTGCCGTCTACCTGCCGTTCATGGTCGGTTTCGTCATGGTGATGCTCCGGTCAGAGGACGGTCCGCAGCGTGTGTTGGCCTTCATTCTCCTGACGGTGGGCAATGACATCGGAGGGTACTTTGCGGGGGTCCTCTTCGGCCGTCATCCGATTGCTCCGTCCATCAGCCCCAAGAAGTCGTGGGAGGGTCTGGGGGGGTCGCTCGTCTTGCAGGCAGCACTCGGTGCGGTCAGCTTCATCTGGCTTCTGCACGGTGTCTGGTGGCAGGGTGTGATCGCCGGTCTCGTGCTCACGATCACGGCAACAGCCGGTGACTTTGCTGAGAGCGCGATCAAACGGGATCTCGGTGTCAAGGACATGGGGACGTTCCTGCCAGGACACGGAGGAATGATGGACCGACTGGACTCCCTCATCCCCAATGCGTTCGCGGCCTGGCTCATCTTCGGCATCCTGCTGGGATTCCCCACGTGATGGGCGGCACATGATGGCGGGGCTCGTGCTTGAGGCTGCGCCACGGGGAAAGCCTCCGACTCACCTGACCGACCTCGACATGGCCGGTCGCCGTCGCGCAGTCGAGGAACTCGGACTGGCCGGATTTCGTGCGGATCAGATCTCACGGCACTGGTTCGGGCGCCTCGAGGATGATCCCCGAGCCTGGACGGACATTCCCGAGAGTGACCGGGAACGTGTTCGGCAGATGCTCCCGAGTCTGCTGACGGAGGTTCGTGCTCTGTCCTGTGATGAAGGAGCCACGCGCAAGTCGGTATGGCGCCTCCACGATGGAGCGCTCGTTGAGAGCGTTCTCATGCGCTACCCCGATCGAGTCACGATGTGCATCTCATCGCAGGCGGGATGCGGCATGAACTGCCCCTTCTGTGCCACAGGTCAGGCGGGATTGACCCGAAACCTGTCCACGGCGGAAATCGTGGAGCAGGTGCTCGCGGGCGCTCGCCTGCTCGCGCGCGGGGGAGTCCCGGGTGGTCCCGGTCGAGTGAGCAATGTCGTCTTCATGGGCATGGGGGAGCCACTCGCGAATCCCGCGGCTGTGTTTCCCGCACTGCACCGGCTCACGGCCGATCCACCTGCCGGACTGGGCATGTCAGCTCGGGGGATCACGGTGTCCACTGTCGGACTGGTCCCGCGCATTGCCCAGCTTGCCGACACCGGAATCCCGGTCACGCTGGCCGTGTCGCTGCATGCCCCTGATGACGACCTGCGCGACACGCTCGTGCCCATCAATACGCGGTGGCCGGTCGCCGAGGTGCTCGACGCAGCATGGGACTACGCCGAACGCACCGGACGACGCATCAGCATCGAGTATGCCCTCATTCGAGATGTCAACGATCAGGCGTGGCGCGCAGATCTTCTTGGGCGCCTCCTGCGCGGGCGCCTCGTGCACGTCAATCTCATTCCACTCAATCCGACTCCCGGCTCCCAGTGGACGGCATCCCGTCGCCATGACGAGCAGGAGTTCGTACGCCGAATCGCGGCTGCAGGCGTGCCCGTGACCGTTCGTGATACGCGAGGGCGGGACATCGACGGGGCCTGTGGCCAGTTGGCCGCTGCCACATCGGAGGGGTAGGCGCGATGGTGGCGGGTGCTGACTCCGGTGAGGGTGCTGTTGCCGGACCTCTCGCCGGAATTCGAGTAGCGGACTTCACGAGAGTCTTGGCCGGTCCCTACGGGACGATGCTCCTGGGGGACCTCGGAGCTGATGTCATCAAGATCGAGCGTCCCGATGGTGGAGATGACACGCGGGCATGGGGTCCACCTTTCGGTCCCGATGGTATGTCGACCTACTTCGCAGGAGTCAATCGCAACAAGAGGTCAGTGACGCTGGACCTGTCTGATCCGTCACAGCAGCGCCAAGCGCTGCGACTGGCGAGTACCGCGGATGTCGTCATTGAGAATTTCCGAACGGGCGTCATGGATCGTGTGGGACTTGGCTACGAGCAGGTGTCCCGAGACAATCCCGGGATCATCTACTGCTCCATCACAGGGTTCGGGTCCGGGGACGGTGCAGACCTGCCCGGCTATGACCTCGTGGTCCAGGCGATGGGTGGGCTCATGAGTGTGACGGGTCCGGATTCCGCTCACCCGTTCAAGGCGGGCGTCGCCGTCGCGGACATCTTCACCGGCCTGCACGCGTGCCTGGGGATTCTCAGTGCCTTGCACCATCGCTCAGTCACGGGGGAGGGACAGCGGGTCGAGGTCAATCTCATGTCGTCCCTCCTGTCAGCCATGGTGAACCTGTCCTCCGGCTACCTCGGTTCCGGATCCGTGCCCACCGCGATGGGCAATGGGCATCCGTCGATCGCCCCCTACGACCTCTATCAAACGGCTGATCGTCCGATGATCATCGCCGTGGGCAACGATCGGCAGTTCCGAGCCCTGTGTGAGATCCTCGGAGTGCCCTCCATGGCTGAGGACCCCCGGTTCGTGGACAACACGAGTCGTGTGCGGTGGCGGGCGGACCTCGGTGAGAGCCTCAATGAGCGGCTGGCATCGGCGACGGCTGATGAGTGGCGGACACGTCTCACAGAGGCCGGAGTCCCATGCGGTCCCGTGAACTCGATGGCTCAGGCTTTCCAGGTGGCCTGAATGCGCTTTGGCCGGCCGCAGGCCGGAATTGGTAGACCCCGCCCCTCGGGCCGCAGCCCCTCTTGCTGTCCGAAAACAACAAGGTTGTTTTTGGACGACATATAATGCAGCAGGTGTCCCTGC
>CAZLHZ010000070.1:3833-8136 GCA_964559285.1 uncultured Actinomycetes bacterium
CGGCTGATGAGTGGCGGACACGTCTCACAGAGGCCGGAGTCCCGTGCGGACCCGTGAACTCCATTGCGCAGGCCTTCGCGGTGGCGGAGGAGCTCCATCTCGGCTCGGTGGTGCAGCCGCCGTCAGGAATACCGCAGGCGGCCCACCCGCTCCGACTGTCTGCAACCCCGGCGTCCTATCGACTCGGGCCACCCAGCCTCGGGGACACGGATGTCGAGACGTTGGACTGGCTTCCGCGCGGGCTGTCAGCGGAAGGCTGAGATTCCGGTCAGGGCCTGCCCGATGACAAGGGTGTGCATCTCATTGGTGCCCTCGTAGGTGAAGACCGACTCGAGGTTGTTCATGTGCCGGATGACGGGGTAGTCGAGAGTCACACCGTTCGCGCCGAGGATGGATCGACACTCGCGTGCGATGGCGAGCGCCTCCCGCACATTGTTGAGCTTGCCGACGCTGATCTGCTCTGCCGTGATGCGGTGCTCATCCTTGAGGCGCCCGATGTGCAGCGCCAGAAGCATCCCCTTGCCAAGTTCCACAGCCATGTCGGCCAGCTTGCGCTGGGTGAGCTGGAAGGAGGCAATCGGGCGGTCAAATTGCTCGCGGCCGATCGAATAGGCGATGGCGGTCTCAAGGCAGTTGCGGGCTGCCCCAAGGACACCGAAGGCGATACCGAAGCGCGCTTCGTTGAGGCACGAGAGCGGTCCGCGTAGGCCGCGCACTCCGGGAAGCATGGCGCTATCGGGGAGTCGTAGGTCGGTGAAGATGAGCTCGGACGTGACCGACGCCCGCAGTGACATCTTGCGATGAATCTCTCGGGCAGTGAAGCCCGGCGTATCCGTGGGAACGACGAATCCCCGGATGCCGTCTTCCGTCTGCGCCCAGACCACTGCCACATCGGCGACATTGCCATTGGTGATCCACATCTTGGTTCCGTTGAGGATCCAGTCATCGCCATCTCGCCGTGCATGGGTCCGCATCCCCGACGGGTTTGATCCGAAATCCGCCTCAGTGAGACCGAAGCATCCGATGGCCTCGCCTCGAGCCATCGGTGGCAGCCACTGTTCCCTGTGCTCCTGTGAGCCGTAGGCATGGATGGGGAACATGGCAAGGGACCCCTGAACACTCACCATCGACCGGATACCCGAGTCGCCCGCCTCAAGCTCCATGGCGGCCAGCCCGTAGGCCACGGCGCTGGTTCCGGCACAGCCGTAGCCCTCAAGATGCATGCCGAGCAGTCCCAGGTCACCGCATTCGCGGGCCAGTTCCCGGGCGGGAATGTGCCCCTGTTCGAACCACTCAGCGATGCTGGGCTCGATGCGGCGCTCCACGAATGCCCGGACCACAGATCGGATGGCGCGCTCCTCCTCGGAGAGAAGTGAGTCGATGTCAAGGAGGGCCAGCGGCGGCGTGGGCATGAAAACCTCTCTGCGGTGGGCTCAGGTGGCCAGGTGACCTAGTGTCCTAGAAAGGATGTCATCGCGCGCGCGAGGGCCGAAGGTCGTCCGGTGCGTCGCTCGACCCGGTCGGCGTGGGTCATGGCGCGAAGTCCGATGTTGATCCCGGCCCATCGAATCGGCTCCGGCTCCCAGGGTCGTGACCGGTGCTGCACCCACGGGAGGGTAACGAGATCGGATGATCGACCCAGGATGAGATCGGTGAGCGTGCGGCCGGCGAGATTGGAGGTACCGACCCCATCCCCGACGTACCCACCCGCCCACGCGGACCCGCGCGCATCGATGCCGCACGAGGCGCTCCAGTCCCGGGCGATACCCAGAGGGCCACCCCAGGTGTGCGTCACGCTGTAGGGGCGCAGGACGGGGAAGAGCTCGATCAGGGTCTGCCAGAGAGCGGTATGCACGCGGGGATCCCGATCGAATTCGGGGGAGATGCGGGAACCGACATGGTAGGGGGCACCCCGTCCTCCGAAGGCGAGCCGATCGTCGGCAGTGCGCTGGCCGTAGATGATGAGATGGCGACCATCGGTGAAGGTTGGGCGGTCGGCGAGCCCGATGTCGGACCACACCTGCGCCGGGAGCGGCTCGGTGGCGATCATGAGGGAGTAGACCGGGACGACTGTGCGATGGAGCCCCTTCAGGGAGCCGGTGTATGCCTCAGTCGCGCGCACCGTGATGGGCGCGTGGACGTCGCCCCGCAGAGTGCGCACACGTCCGGGATCAATTGCGGTGACAGGGGTCTGTTCGTAGATCACACCTCCGGATGCCTCAACGGCCGTGGCCAAGGAGGTCACCAGAGCGGCAGGGTTGACGGCCGCACAGTGCGGAGTGAAGACACCGCCGAGCACCTCGGTAGCGTTGCAGATGGCTCGAGCTTCTTCGGCATCGACGTACCGAACGTCATCGGCACCGAATCCCCACCTGCGCATCTCATCAACCTCGGATACGGCCCGTGCCACCTGTGCCGTTGATCGCGCCAGTCGCATCGTGCCGCCGTGGCTCCACGACACGTCCCAGCCCTCGTCACGCACAATTCGCCCGACCTCGGTGACCGTCGCATCCATTGTGCTCTGCATCCGAACGGCTGCGTCAGCACCAGAACGCTCTGCCAGCACCTCAAGCGAGCTGGGGAAGAGCGCGGAGCACCAGCCGCCGTTGCGACCGCTCGCACCGAATCCAACGTGCTCGCGCTCGAGCACCACCACTCGCAGCGATGGCTCCGATCGGAGGAGATAGAACGCGGTCCACAGGCCCGTGAAACCGGCACCCACGATGGCTACATCGCAGTCGATGGGCGCCGCGAGGGCATCCCTGACAGGTGGTGTCAGGTGCTCCCACCACACCGGCTGTGTGCTCGGCGCTGTCATCCGTGGTTCCGCGACCACTGACCTATGTACGCCGGTACCGCCATCCCAGCTTCAAGGTTCGCTGCTGGCACCGGGTTGCCGAAGTGCTCGCTGACGGGGACCACGCCGGCCCAATGTCCCAGCAGCACGTCCTCCTCAGGATCCTCCGGATCACCCTCACGCACCTTGACCGACCACTCCTGGAGTGGAAGCGAGAGAACGAGTGTCGCCGCCGACTCGCGCCGTGTCGGGTGGCGTACATCTGACCAGCGACCCGGTAGCAGGTGCTCCGTGATCACCTGCAGCGCTTGACTCTTGATCTCATCTGGGACGACCATGCAGGTGCCGAGAATCATGGCACTGCGGTAGTTCATGCTGGAGTTGAATGCGGACCGAGCCAGCACGATTCCGTCGAGGTGGGTGACGGTGAGGCAGGCGGGTGCTCCCTCCGCGAGGGTGCGGAAGAGTCGTGAACCAGTGGAGCCATGAAAGAGCACCGCATCGTTCCATCGGGCGTAAGCCACCGGAATGGCATACGGCTGCCTCTCATGCACGAATGCGACATGGCCGATGCGTCCGAGATCGAGCACCTCATTGAGAGCATGTCGATCCTGCACTTGACGTTCGGGCAGGCGGCGAACGGTCGTGCGAGCGTCGGGGGTCGACGTACGCCGGGGATCCTGATTCACAGGATCGCCCACGCCTCTGTCAGGACTGACCGCAGGATCTGCTCGATCTCATCGAACTCAGCAGGGCCAATAGTCAACGGTGGTGCGAGCTGCACGACAGGGTCACCCCGATCGTCCGCTCGACAGTAGAGCCCGGCATCAAAGAGCGCTCGTGACAGAAAACCGCGGAGCAGACGCTCAGCTTCATCGTCATTGAATGTCTCGCGAGTGACCTTGTCCTTCACCAGCTCAATGCCGTAGAAGTAACCGGCACCGCGGACGTCACCGACGATCGGCAAGTCGTGCAGTTTCTCGAGAGTGGATCGGAAACGCCCTTCATTGGACAGGACGTTCTCAATGATCCCCTCGCGCTCGAACAGATCGAGGTTGGCGTTGGCTACGGCTGCTGACACCGGATGGCCGCCCCAGGTGTAGCCGTGGAGGAATGATGTCGTGCCGTGGCGGAAGGGCTCAAAGAGGCGATCGCTGGCGATCATGGCTCCGAGTGGTGCGTATCCCGAGGTCATCCCTTTGGCGCAGGTGATGATGTCCGGCGTCACACCGAATCGACGCATGGCGAACATGTCACCGATGCGTCCAAATCCAGTGATGGTCTCGTCCGCGACCATGAGGACGTCGTAGCGATCACAGATCTCCCGCACACGTTCAAGGTATCCAGGAGGCGGCGGGAAGCAGCCGCCGGAGTTCTGGACTGGCTCGACAAACACGGCGGCGACAGAGTCCGCGCCTTCGAACTCGATGGCCTCAGCAATGCGGTCAGCGGCCCAGCGTCCGAACTCCTTCTCGTCAGTCCGGTACTCCTCCGGGGCGCGGTAGA
>CAZLHZ010000070.1:8146-8726 GCA_964559285.1 uncultured Actinomycetes bacterium
ACCTTCACTCCGCCCGGCACGAGGGGCTCGAAGGGAATCTTGGCTGGCGGGATTCCCGTGATGGAGAGCGCTCCCTGCGGGGTGCCGTGGTACGCGATGGCACGGCTGATGACCTTGTGCTTCGTGGGCTTGCCGGTCAGTTTGAAGTACTGCTTCGCCAACTTCCATGCCGTCTCCACCGCTTCGCCACCGCCGGTGGTGAAGAACACGCGGTTGAGATCCCCTGGGGCGAGGTGAGCGAGACGCTCGGCCAGAGTGATGGCCTGCGGATGGGCGTACGACCACAGGGGGAAGAAGGCAAGATCCTCGGCCTGACGAGCGCCCGCCTGGGCCAGCTCGGTCCGTCCGTGACCGGCCTGCACGACGAACAGTCCGGCGAGTCCGTCGAAGTAGCGCCTGCCCTCGTCATCCCAGATGTGGTGGCCATGGCCGCGCACGATGACGGGCACGTGTCCGCCCTGCTCATAGACCGAATGCCGCGTGAAGTGCATCCACAGGTGGCGCTCGGCACGTTCGGCCAGGGAATCCCGGCCGGGCTCGGAAACGTACTGCGGTGCGATAGTCATCGGGTGCCCCAGGA
>CAZLHZ010000071.1:0-8184 GCA_964559285.1 uncultured Actinomycetes bacterium
TGACTCAGGACGTCCCCCGCGTTCGGGGTCGGGATCTCGCGCCGGCGGACCCTCTCGGACGGGGTTCTCGCCTCGCCCGTCATCCCCGGGTCGGCCATTCACCCCGCGCGAGGATCGACGCGGTTCGCGAGATGACGGTCAGCCACGTCCGATTGACCCACCGATTGATGACGACATCATCGGCGACGAACTCGAAGTCGAGGTCCTGCGCGAGATCGAGTCGCTCCCGACAGGTCTCGCCGAGAAGGTGGCCCGGCACCTAGTGATGGCGGGCATGCTCATCGACGACGAACCTGAACAGGCTCGCCTGCACACTGCAGTGGCACATCGCCTCGCGGCACGTCTGCCTGCCGTACGCGAGGCATGCGCGATGACGGCGTACGCATGCGAGGACTATGCCGACGCACTCAAGGAGTTCCGAGCTGTCCGACGCATGACGGGTCGTGACGAATGGCTCGCCTACATCGCTGACTGCGAGCGCGCGCTCGGTCGAGGTGACCGAGCTCTGGAGATCACGAAGGAAGCCCTCGAGACCATGAAGGACCCGGTCATCCGAGTGGAACTCCTCCTCGTCTCCGCAGGGGTGCGCAGCGACCGCGGTCAGCATGAAGCCGCGGTGCTCACCCTCCAGGTGCCTGAGCTCCGATCGCGTGTGGTCGAGCCATGGGTGGCACGCCTTCGTTGTGCGTACGCCGAAGCCCTGATCGCGGCAGGCCGACATGAGGACGGGCTGATGTGGATGCAGCGAGCGGCCGAGGTGGATCCTGATGAGGAGACCCCCGCGGCCGAGCGACTTCTCGAGTTGGCCGCGGGTGGCGACGGCACCTCAGCTGACTGACGGACCCGGGGTCTGAGCCTCCAGCCAGCGCCAGACCCCGGACACATTGGCCTCGGTGGAGGAGAGCTCCTCGAACTTGAGAGCGACCTCAGGATCGGCGTTCACGGCAGCGTTGCGATCCTTCGTCCGCTCCTTCACCATCGAGATCGCATGGTCGAGGGGAAGGTCTGGGGCGTAGACGCTGCGCACCGTCTCCACCCACAGCATGAGTTCCTCGACCGAGCGATCCAGCGTGGTGCTGACATCCGTCACCGGACCGAAGTGGCTGAAGAGCAGGCGTGTGGGCTGTGCCTGTCGCATCCGCTCCAGCGAGGTGAGTGCTGCATCGAGGTCGAAGTCCGGCGGGGGAGTGGATGCCCGTAGGTCGGAGGTCTCCGGGATGAAGACACCGGCGGCATCACCCGTGTAGAGGTCGCCTGTGGCCGAGTCCACGAGGGCCACGTGGTGGGAGGCGTGGCCCGGCGCGTAGAACACGTCGAGCCGTCGGCCGTCGCCCAGATCGATGGTGCCGGACTCGCCGAGAGCCGTCACGCGCGAGGACTCCACGGGCAGCATGTCCCCGAACAATCGATCCATGGCCTCGCCGAAGACTCGACGGGCACTGCTCACGAGGCGACTCGGGTCGATGAGATGGCGTGCACCCCGCTCGTGAACAACCACCTGGGCGGAGGGGAACTGCTCAGCGATCGACCCGACGCCGCCGGCATGATCGAGATGGATGTGCGTCACGACGATGGTGCCGAGGTCCTCGGGAGCGATCCCCAGAGCAGCAAGGGAACGGGCCACCTGCGGTGCGGACAACGTCGTACCCGTCTCGACCAAGCAGGGGCGCGAGCCACGGATCAGGTAACCAGCGGTGATTCCGGCGTACCCACCCATGAGGGTGTCGATGGCGAAGACGTCGGATCCGAGGTCCGTGATGCCGTCCATGGTCCTCCTTGGCTGTGTCCACAGGGGGATATCGGTGCTGGTGCGGGTGTTGCTGCCACGTCATCGTAGGTCGGACCGGATGGTTCCGGTGGGAGTCGACGATGTTGGGAGGGTGACATGGCGCCTGCGCGCGAGGATGACGAGTCGGATGAGGTGGAGTCGGTCAACGAGGTGCGGCTCGTGGGGCGATTGACAGCGGAGGCGCGTGAGCGCGACCTGCCGAGTGGGGATCGCATCCTGCTGTTCCGGCTGGTGACCGATCGGCCGCCGGAGCGGGGGCGGGGATCGCGCGGCGGAGATAGCGCCCGTCGGGTCGATGCCATCGAATGCGTGGCCTGGCGCGCTGATGTGCGGCGCCGTATGGGGGCGGCACGGGTGGGCACGTGGTGGGAGGTGCAAGGGGTGCTGCGTCGGCGCTTCTGGCGTGGAGCGGCCGGGCCGGCGTCGCGCATGGAGGTCGAGGTGCAGCGCGTGACGCGAGCGGCCTGAGTGTCGGTGCAGCCTCGCGTGACACCATGACCCGGTGCGCACCGATGAGGACTCCTACGACCTCTACGTGAGGGGCCAGCAACTGCTGGGTGACGGCCATGCTGCTGCAGCCGCTGTCGTGCTGTCCCGGCTCACCGATCGTGAGCCGGACTCGCGTGCAGCTCGCGAGTTGCTCGCTCGCGCCCTTTTTGATGCGGGACGCCATCGCGAGGCATGTGAAGAGTTCGCGCTCCTGCTCGACCTAGCGCCGGATGATGACTATGCGCACTTCGGCCGGGGCAGTGCCCTGTGGCGTCTCCAGCAGTTTCGTGAGGCGGAGGAGGAGCTCGCGATGGCCGCCGTCATGCGACCGGAGCGCCGGGATTACGCGCGCGCCCTGCAGCAGGTCCGCGCCACGCTGCGGGCACGGCAGGAGGCGGGACTGCCCAGTGACGGTCCGATCGGGTCGGCGGGAGCCGGGGAGATGGGCGCGAACGACGGGCTGGGGGAGCGGTCCGGGCCGCTCGGGTCGAATGACGGCACCCCGTGACTCCTGCCATCCCGGCCCGTGAGGCCGATGTCGCCCTGCTCGACCTTGACGGTGTCGTCTACGTCGGACCGGCAGCGGTGGACCACGCGGTGGATTCCCTGTCCGAGGCGCGGTCGCTCGGTCTGCGCACCGCGTTCGTCACGAACAATGCCTCCCGACCCCCGGGAGAGGTTGCCGGGCACCTGCGTGAGCTCGGCATCGATGCCCCCGACGACAGTGTCGTGACGTCGGCTCAGGCCGGAGCCAGAATCGCCCGGCAGATCCTGCCCGCTGGCGCGGGGGTTCTCGCTGTCGGTGGACCGGGACTGGATTGGGCCCTGCAGGAGCAGGGATTTCGCGCGGTCCGCACCCTCGCTGAGAACCCGGCTGCCGTCATGCAGGGCTTCGGCCGCAACCTTGACTGGTCGGCTCTCACTCAGGCGTGCGTTGCCGTGTCGTCAGGACTGCCGTGGATCGCGACGAACCTGGACCCGATCGTGCCGCTGCCCGAGGGATTCGGCCCCGGCAACGGTGCCTTCGTCCGCCTCGTCGCGCAGACGACGGGTCGCTGGCCGGACCACGTTGCGGGCAAGCCGGAGCGGGCCCTCATGGACGAATCCATCATCCGAACCGGAGCGACCCGGCCCCTGGTCATCGGCGACCGGCTCGACACGGATATCGAAGGTGCTCGTCGAGCGGGAGTTCGGTCCATGCTCGTCCTCACGGGTGTCACCGACCTGCGCACCGTGCTCACTGCGGACCCCCACCTGCGACCCGATCTCATCTGCACCGATCTGCGCGGGCTGCTGGAGCCCTATCCGGACGTCAGCCGCGAGGGCTCGACGTGGACCTGTGGGTCGGCCACGGCATGGACCGAAGGCGCCGTCCTGAGGGTGGCGGATGGCAGTCCGCTGGATCGCGCGCGAGCCTCTGCCGCGGCGGCCTGGGCGGCCCGAGACGCTGGCCGGGATGTCGACATCGAGGTCTGCCTCGCAGATCTCCTGCTGGCCGACCCGCTGCGTCGGGGTTGATCTGCGGGCCGTCGACTGTCCACAGATCTGGCGCGCTCGGGTGCGCGACAGCATCGCGGGGTACGGTTCACCCGACATGAGGACACCGCGTCGGTGGTGCCGATGTGGGTGAAGGAGGCGAGGATCAGGCTATGGCAGATGACATCAACGACTTCATCCAGCGGGCCGTGGTCGTGGCCCGATCACTGCTCGCGCAGGGCATCGATTTGGCCACCCAGGGGGGTGACGCAGTCTCCGGCCAGGTGCAGGAGGCTGCCGAGGACATCCTCGAGGACACCAAGGCCTCGCGCGATGCCGTCGTGACCCTGGTGCGCACGGAGATCGATCGGGCCGTCGGACGGCTGGGCCTGGTCCGTGAGGATGAGCTCGCGGCGATGCGACGCCACGTCGAGCGCCTCGAGCGACAGATCGCGGATCTGCGCGCAGCACAGGAAGCGGCGGCCGAGGCGATGGCGGCAGGCGTGTCCGCCACGCCCGCGGGATCCTCGGCGAGGAAGTCCGCGGCGCGGAAGCCAGCGGCCTCCGCAGCGACGAAGCCCGCAGCGACGAAGCCCGCAGCGACGAAGCCCGCAGCGACGAAGCCCGCAGCCAAGAAGCCTGCCGCGAAGAAGGCGGCGAAGGCGTCGGCCCCGGGGCGGACGCGATGACCGACGACGTGATGGACGACACCCAGGAGCGCGCCATGGAGCACGAACGCCCCACACTGCCGCTGCTGGAGTTCGTCCCCACCGGGGATCCGCGCGTGGACGGTGCCATGGAGCGGCTGGCGGTCCTCGAGACCAGCCCGGTCGATGAGCACCCGGCCGTCTTCGACGACATCCACCGTCGCCTTCAGGCCGCCCTGTCCGACACGCTCGGCGACGCCTAGGACCGCGATGACCAGGCGCCGGCTCGACGCGGAGCTCGTCCGCCGCGGCCTTGCGAGATCACGCGAGCAGTCGCGCGAACTCATCGAGACCGGGCGCGTGCGGGCTCCCGGCATGCTGACGCTCAAGCCCTCCACCCAGGTCGATGAGGCGCTGTCCCTGCATGTCGAGGAGGTGGCGGACAGCCACTACGTGTCCCGGGGTGCTCACAAACTCCTCGGGGCCCTCGATGCCAACCCAGACCTTGCCGTCGCCGGCCGCGACTGCCTGGACGCGGGGGCATCCACCGGCGGCTTCACGCAGGTCCTCCTCGAACGGGGAGCCGCTCGCGTCCTCGCCGTCGACGTCGGCTACGGACAGCTCGCCTGGTCGGTGCGTACGGACCCGAGAGTGACCGTGATGGAGCGCACGAACGTCCGTGACCTTCAGCCGGCAGTCCTTCCCTTCCGTCCCACGCTCATCGTTGCTGACCTGTCCTTCATCTCCCTGGGAACGGTCCTGCCGGCACTCGTGGCCAGCGGCACCCCGGACGCTGAGCTCCTCCTCATGGTCAAGCCGCAGTTCGAGGTCGGCCGGGATCTGGTCGGTGCCGGTGGAGTGGTGCGTGATCCCGCAAGTCGACTCCTGGCGATGCAGCAGGTCGCAGGGTCGGCGCATCGCCTCGGCCTGGGTGTCGTGTCCTGCGTGGCCAGTCCGCTGCCCGGGCCCAGCGGCAACGTGGAGTACTTCCTGCGGCTGCAGGCAGGCGCACCGGCCGGGCGCACCGAGGATTTCGCCGAGGCAATCGCGCGAGGTCCCCAATGAGCACGCCCACTCCTCCGCCGCTCGACCGCACGCACCGTGACGATGAGCCCCCGCGCCGCATCCTGCTCGTGACCAATGTGCGGCGCGAGGAAGCACGCCAGGTGTCCACGCGTATGGCGGAGGCGCTGGTGGAGCGCGGTCTCTCGGTGGCCGTGCCCGAGAGCGATGCCGAGCACCTGCTCCTTCCCGCCGGCATCGGTCGCTTCCACGATGGCGCGCGCGAGGGGACGAGCGGAGTCGGAGGTGACGGTTTCGGCGTACGAGGTGATGCCCTGGAACTTGTCGTCGTCGTCGGTGGGGATGGCACGATCCTGCGGGCGGCGGAAATTGCACGGCCGTCGGGAACGCCGCTGCTGGGGGTCAATCTCGGTCACGTCGGCTTTCTCGCCGAGGCCGATCCTGATGATGTGGCCGATGTCGTCGACGCGGTGCAGCATCGCCGATGGTGCGTGGAGACCCGAACCGCACTCGAGGTCCGCGTGCTGCGCGGTGGTGACGTCGTGCATCGCACCTGGGCGCTCAACGAGGTCAGTGTCGAGAAGGCGGCGCGTGACCGCATGCTCGAACTCCTCGTTGAGATCGACGGCCGACCGCTGTCGCGCTGGGGCTGCGATGGCGTCGTGTGTGCGACGCCGACCGGCTCGACGGCCTATGCGTTCTCTGCGGGAGGTCCCGTGGTGTGGCCGGAGGTTGATGCGCTGCTGCTCGTGCCGATCAGTGCCCATGCACTCTTCGCGCGACCGCTCGTGGTGGCGCCGACCAGCCTGCTCGCCATTGAACTGCCGTTGCGCCCCGATGGTGACGGTGAGGCCGGTGCGGTGCTGTGGGCCGACGGGCGTCGCACCATCGACATCCCCCTGGGCAGTCGCGTCGAGGTACGCCGGCATCCGCAGCCCGTCGCGCTGGCTCGCCTCCACGACAAGCCGTTCACGGACCGGCTGGTCGCGAAGTTCTCCCTGCCCGTCGACGGATGGCGCGGTCGTCGCGAGGCCGATGGGCGCGAGACCAACGGGCGCACGTCCGGGGTCGAGGTCGACTGACATGCTCGAGATGCTGCGGATGTCCGGCCTCGGCGTCATCGCCGAGGCCTCCCTTGACCTCGGATCCGGCGGACCCGGCCTGATCGCGATCACCGGCGAGACCGGTGCCGGCAAGACGATGGTGCTCACCGGTCTCGGACTGCTCCTGGGGAATCGCACCGACTCCGGCATCGTCCGCGGGGGGACGGGACGGGCCGAGGTGGAGGCCCGCGTGGTGCCGCGCGATCCCGAACTCGCGGCTCGCCTCGCGGAGCTCGTTGACGAGTCCGGGGGAGCCCTCGACGAGGACGGCTCCGTCGTGCTCGCCCGCATCGTCGCGGCCGAGGGGCGCAGTCGCTGCTTCCTCGGTGGGCGATCCGTTCCGGCCACCACCCTGGCTGACATCGGGCGTGACCTGGTCGCCGTGCACGGACAGAGCGACCAGATTCGGTTGCGGCGGCCGTCGGTCCAGCGGTCTGCCCTCGACCGGTTCGCGGGCCCCGCACTGGTGGCCCCGATGTCGGCGTACCGCACCGCCTATGACGAGCTGCGCGCGGTCGAGGCGGAGCTCGCCGAGATCATCGCCCACCGTGATCAGCGAGCGCGCGAGGCTGATCTGCTGCGGCACGGGCTGAGCGAGATCGAGTCAGTCGGCCCGGAGCCGGGCGAGGATGCCGAGCTCGCCCGCGAATCCGAGCGGCTCGCCCACGCGGAGGACCTTGATCCGCTGACCCTCGTGGCCCGTGCCATTGACCGCGTGGATGCCGTGAGCGGGCACGACCCTGAACTCGCGGCACTCGTCGTACGCCTGCGCGAGGCAGAGGCGCTGCTGTCGGACACCGCGCACGATCTCGCCTCCTACAGTGCCTCGGTGGATTCGGATCCGGGTCGACTCGATGTGGTCGAGACCCGGCGCGGTGCGCTCACTGCGCTGCGGAGGAGATACGGGGCGACGATCGATGAGGTCCTCGCGTGGGCTGCGGATGCGCGCGAGCGCCTCGGGTCCATCGGCGATGACGACGGTCGGCTCGAGGAGTTGCAGCAGCGTCGCCGCCAGTTGCGGGTGACTCTGGCTGACCGGGCTCTGGAACTCTCCGGGCTGCGTCAGGCTGCGGCCGCCACACTCGGCCAGCGAGTGACCGTCGAACTCGGCTCGCTGTCGATGCCGCACGCGCGGCTCAGCGTGGAGGTGCGGCAGAAGGAGACGGCACCGGAGGACACGGCGGCACTGCAGGTGTCCGATCGCTGGGTTGCGTTCGGGCCCACGGGAATCGACGAGGTCGAGTTCCTGCTCACCCCGCACCCCTCGAGCGGGCCACGGCCCCTCGACAAGGGAGCGTCCGGAGGTGAGCTCTCCCGGGTCATGCTGGCCCTCGAGGTCGTCCTCGCGGGCACCGGCACCGTCCCCACGCTCGTGTTCGACGAGGTGGACGCTGGAGTCGGGGGGCGGGCCGCGATCGAGGTCGGCCGGCGGCTCGCACGACTTGGACGCACGGCCCAGGTCATCGTCGTCACCCATCTGCCGCAGGTCGCCGCATTCGCTGACCGTCATGTCGTCGTCACCCGCGATGAAGGACACACGGTGACCTCCGCGAGCGTGTGCGTCGTGAGCGATGACGATCGGGTGCGGGAACTGGCCCGGATGCTGGCCGGCCTCGAGGCCTCCGGCGCTGCGGCGGAGGCCGCCCGCGAACTCCTC
>CAZLHZ010000071.1:8284-8722 GCA_964559285.1 uncultured Actinomycetes bacterium
CGGTGTCCTCGTGCCTGACGGCCGTTGGCCGTCAGCGGTGTCCTCGTGCCTGACGGCCGTTGGCCGTCAGCGGTGTTACTGTGGCGACCCGTGGCCACCTCCCAGACGACCAAGCACATCTTCGTCACCGGAGGCGTCGCCTCCTCTCTCGGCAAGGGCCTGACGGCGTCCAGCCTCGGCAACCTGCTCACCTCGCGCGGCCTGCGCGTCACGATGCAAAAGCTCGACCCCTATCTCAACGTCGACCCCGGCACGATGAACCCCTTCCAGCACGGCGAGGTGTTCGTCACCGACGACGGAGCCGAGACCGACCTCGACATCGGCCACTACGAGCGCTTCCTCGACGTCAACCTCCACGGCTCGGCCAACGTCACCACCGGTCAGGTCTACTCCACCGTCATCGCCAAGGAGCGTCGCGGCGAGTACCTCGGCGACACC
>CAZLHZ010000072.1:0-5605 GCA_964559285.1 uncultured Actinomycetes bacterium
TATGCTCTGGTAGCAGCCCGGCGTGTCACCGCGCCCCGGTCGACCATGAGCGGGCTATTCGCCTTCGGACCCCCTCAGATCGGGGTGACGGCGTCCCGCTCGGCGAGCTCCTGGTCGGCGGGATCGTCCGGCACCTCGGGGAACACCCAGCGACGGTAGGACCAGAACCGGAACAGCGTGCCGAGGGCCAGACCGACGACGTTGGCGCTGATGTTGTCTGCCAGCGGTGAGGTGAGGTCCAGCGCGTAGTGGCTGACCCACAGGCAGGTCAGCGCGATGAGCATGCCGACGCCGTTGAGGACGAGGAAGAGCACGAACTCGCGGGCCATGTGGGTGCGACCGCGATGCCGGAACGTCCAGTAGCGGTTGCCGACGTACGCCACGATCGTGGCCACGAGCACGCTGATGACCTTTGCCGTGAGCGGCTTGTCGAACAGCGGCCCCTCACCCCCTGCGAAACGCAGCACATTGAACAGGCCCACGTCCACGACGAGGGCGACGATCCCGACGATGCCGAACTTCGCGATCTCGCGGACCAGCGTCTCCACGCTCTCCCACAGCCGGGCGATGAGCGACGGTTGCGCGGGGGTCACCTGAGCCGAGGGGGAAGCCGAATCCACGGCGCAAGTCTAAGTGCGCCACCAGACCCGTAGCTGCCCCGAGGCCCGCGGATCTCCCGCACTCACTATCGTCAGCGCGTGAGCAGCGACCCGGTCGTCGGCATCATCGGCGGAGGTCAGCTTGCCCGGATGAGCCAGCCCGCTGCGATCGCCCTCGGCGTGCGACTGAGGGTGCTCGCCCTGTCACCGGACGAATCCGCCGCCCAGGTCATCCCCGACGTCCACCTCGGCCGCCATGACAGCCTCGAGGACCTGCTCGCATTCGCTGACGGATGCGACGTCGTCACCTTCGACCACGAGCATGTGCCCCCCGCGCACATCGAGGCAATGGCCGCCCGGGTGCCGGTCCGCCCCGGCGTCCGGGCGCTGGTCCACGCCCAGGACAAGATCACGATGCGCGAAGCCCTCACTGCCGCGGGCATCCCGTGCCCGTCATGGTCCGTCATCGAGACCGCCGATGAGCTCATCGCGTTCGCGGACACCGTCGGCTGGCCGGTCATCCTCAAGACCTCGCGCGGCGGGTACGACGGTCGCGGGGTCTGGCGCCTTGAGTCCCCCGACCTCGCCCGGCAGGTCCTCGCCGACACACCACTCGGACCGGGCGCCCGCTGGCTGGTCGAGGCCGCCGTCCCCTTCACCCGTGAGCTCGCCGCTCAGGTGGCCCGCTCGCCGCACGGCCAGGCGGTGGCCTTTCCGATCGTGCGGACCGTCCAGGTCAACGGGATCTGCTCAGAGGTCGTCGCCCCGTGTCCTGACCTGTCCGACGATCATGCGATCGCTGCCCAGGAGATCGCCCTGCGGGTCGCCGGACTCCTCGGCGTCGAGGGGATGCTGGCCGTGGAGCTCTTCGACACCCCCGACGGAGTGTTCGTCAACGAGCTCGCCATGCGCCCGCACAACAGCGGCCACTGGTCGATCGACGGGGCCGTCACGAGCCAGTTCGAGAACCACCTGCGAGCCGTCCTGGACTGGCCGCTCGGATCCCCGGCCGCCCTCGCCCCCCACAGTGTCATGGTCAATGTCCTCGGAGGGGATGTGGGCGACCTCCACTCGGCCTACCGTCATGTCATGGCCCGTGACCCCGCACTCAAGGTGCACCTCTACGGCAAGGAGGTGCGACCGGGGCGCAAGGTCGGGCACGTGACGGTCATCGGGGATGATCTCGATGATCTGCTGGAGCGGGCCCATCACGCCGCGGACTACATGACGGGAGTCATCGATGAGTGAGGCAGCCGAGCACCCTCTCGTCGGCGTCATCATGGGCAGTGACAGCGACTGGCCCGTCATGCGCGCCGCGTCCGAGATCCTTGCGGAGTTCGACGTGCCGCATGAGGTCGAGGTCGTCTCAGCCCATCGCATGCCGCGCGAGATGGCGGCCTACGCCGAGTCTGCGGTCGATCGCGGACTGCGCGTCATCATTGCCGGGGCCGGGGGCGCTGCCCACCTGCCGGGCATGGTGGCGTCGATGACGACACTGCCGGTGATCGGCGTACCCGTGCCACTCGCGCAACTCGACGGCATGGACTCGCTGCTGTCGATCGTGCAGATGCCCGCAGGCATTCCCGTTGCCACCGTCGGCATCGGCAATGCGCGCAACGCCGGGCTGCTGGCCGCGCGCATCCTCGCCACGAGTGATCGTGAGCTGCACGAGCGGGTAGCCGCCTATGCTGCGACACTCAACGCTCAGGCCCGTGCCAAGGGAGAGGCGCTGCGTCGACGTGACGACTGAAGACGTGCACGACACAGACTTGCCGTCGATCACGGTCGCGAGCCGTTCGACATCCGCTGCCACGGGCTATCAGAAGATCGCTGATGATCTGCGCTCGCAGGTGCTCAGTCAGGAGCTCAAGCCCGGGCATCGACTGGTCGAGGCGGAACTGGCAACGGCGTACGGCGTGAGTCGCGGCACGGTCCGCGAGGCGCTGCGACTGCTCGCCAGTGAACGTGTCGTCGAGACGGTGCGCGGTCGATCAGGTGGCAGCTTCGTGGCGCGCGTGGCCCCGGAGAGTGTGTCGGCCTACCTGCACGGTGCCGTCGAGATGCTGCTGTCCAACGAGGCGGTGCGACTTGAGGATCTCGTCGAGGTGCGCCAGCTCATCGAGCCGTACGCCGCGAGACTGGCGGCCGATCGGCATCGCCCCGGACCGCTCGCGGTGCTGCGCAGCCAGGTCGCGCTCTCCTCGGATCCCAACCGCGACCAGCGCAACTGGGAGTGGCACGCGACCATCCTGCGACTGAGCGGCAATCCGCTGCTGCCGACGATTGCCAGCCCGGTCTACCACCTGCTGTCGGCGCGGTTCGACCGCTCGCTGGGTGCAGGCAAGACGTGGCAGACGATTGAGGATGAGCATCGGGCGATCACCGAACTCATCGAGCAGGGGGATTCGGCGGCGGCCGAGGAGGCCATGCGCGCGCACCTCAACATCGTGCACCTCACCTACCTTGATCTTGAGGCTGTCGACGACGAGGTCTGATGTGCTGACGTGCGTTGTTCTGGGTTGTGCCACAAGTCATAACAACGGGAGCCGATGTTCTCGCCCGGAGTGCGGGTGGCGTTAGGCCAGGGGGGGTGGGACGGCGGCGGCGAAGCGGGCGGCCAGATCCCGCCGCGTCGTGAAGTACGCCCCGTCATGCTGCTGCACGTGGGCGATGAACCGCCGCAGCATCCCGATCCGACCGGGCCGCCCGACGATGCGCAGGTGGGTGCCCACCGACATCAGCCGGAAGCCCTCCCGGCGCTCGGCGTAGAGCTCATCGAAGGTCTCGATGAGGTAGTCCAGCCAGTCGCGCGCGGTGTAGCCCGCGTCATGCCACATCTTCATGTCATTCGTGTCGATCGCGTAGGGCAGGACCACAATCGGTCCCGACGGCGTGACATCCCAGAACGGCTCATCACCGGAGTAGTCGTCCATGTGATAGCCGAACCCCTCCTGCACGAGGATCTCTCGGGTGCGCTCGGTGTGCAGATAGCGCGACAGATGCCCGGCAGGTGCAGTGCCAACAGCAGCCGCAATGCGATCACGTGCATCGCATAGGAACGCGCGCTCCGTTGCCTCATCCATCCGATGCTGCGGAATCCACCGTGCCCCATGGCTCGCGGCCTCATCCCCGCGCGCGGCGATGAACTCAGCAATCTGCGGACTGCGCTCCAGCGCGAGTGCGGCACACGTCCACGTCGCCGGGACGCCTGCCTCGGTCAGCAGTCGCGCCATCCGCGGGAAGCCCTCCTTGAGGCCGTAGCGGTAGTTCGACTCGTTGCCGAAGTTGCGCAAGCCCTCACCGAGCCCGAGCCCCATCTCATCGACCGCCTCCGGCCGCTTGTCACCGTCGAGGATGCTCATCTCCGCACCCTCCTCGACATTGACGACGAGGCTCACGGCCAGACGAGCCGTCGCGCTCGACCCCTGAGGTGTGGATGTCATCGTTCCTCCCGATTCATGAGGGCACTAGTGTGACGCGCCATGGTGAGCAGCGAGCTGAGGCTGGAGTACGACGGTGACATCGCCTCCGTCGTGCTGGATCGTCCGGACCGCCGCAACGCCCTCACCCAGGCCATGTGGCACCGGCTCATCGAGATCTCCGAGCAGATCGATGCTGACGGACGGGCGCGGCTGGTCCTGCTGCGCTCCTCGACCCCGGGCATCTTCTCCGCCGGTGCCGATGTCACGGAGTACCGCGAGCACGCCACCGACCTCGACTGGAGCGAGGAGAGCCAGCGCATTGTCGGTCGCGCCCTCGGTGCGGTGGCCGCGATCAGCGTGCCCACCCTCGCCGTCGTCGATGGTCCCTGCTTCGGCGGTGGCTGCGGACTCGTGGTCGCTGCCGACTGGTGCGTGGCCACGGCAGGGTCGACATTCGCGATCACGCCGGCGAAGCTCGGCATGGTCTATCCCTTCCCGGCCACGGTCGACCTCGTCGATCGTGTCGGTGCGGGCGCGGCGAAGTGGCTGCTGTTCACCGGTGCCGCAGCCGATGCCGAGCGGGCGCAGCGCATCGGACTGGTCGATGACCTCGCCGCCGATGCCGACGGGCTCGCGATGCTCGTCGAGCACTACATCACGATGATGCGCCAGACCAGCACCCACTCGGTGCGGATCATGAAGCAGGCGATCGCGCGGGTGCGTCGCGGCGACCGCACCCCTGATGCCACGACCGCGGGCTGGGTGCGCCAGGCCCTGGAGTCCGCGGACTACCACGAGGGCGTCTCAGCCTTCATGGAGCGGCGCGCGCCCCGCTTCGGCGCGCCCTGACCCAGACCCTTGCGGACGCCGGTCCCCGGCTGAGCCCTGCGTACGCCGGTCCCCGGCCGCGGCCATCCGCGCCGCGAGATCGGCCAGCAGCAGATCCGCACCCGGCCGACCGACGAGCTGCACGGAGCGCCCGGTTCCTGAGTCACCAACCACGGGCACCGAGATCGCGGGCAGTCCGGCCGCATTGACCCACGCGGTGAGGTCCGCCGCCCCGGGCGGATCCTCATCCAGCGGCGGAGCCCCGTGCGCAGTCGTCGGCAGGACGAGCACATCGACCTCCTCCAGGAGCGCTCGCGCCCGATCGTGCACGTCAGCGACGACGCGGCGGGCACGCTCGACGGCCTCGGGGCTCGCGGCAGCGCCGTACGCCAGCAGGGGTGTCATCGTCTCGGGGACGGCGCCGCGGGCCAGGGCGTCAGCAAAGGTGATGCTTGCCTCGACCTCGGCGAGGAGGAATCCGCGGCGGCGCAGCAGGTCGGGCTCGATCGCGAGGGTGCGCGGGGAGGCCACCGTGACGTGCGGGGTCTGGGCCAGCACCGCCAGCGCCGTCTCGACCGCGGCCTGCCCGGCGGCATCCACCTCGACCGCGAGATCGACACGGGCGACGGAGACGGGAGTCGAGTCGGGCGGCAGCAGCGTCGGTGCGTCCGGGTCTCCCGCCGTGGTGCTCGCAAGCAGCGCGATGACCTCGGGCAGGTCGGTCGGGTCCGCGAGCAGCACACCGAGCCGGTCGAG
>CAZLHZ010000072.1:5615-8098 GCA_964559285.1 uncultured Actinomycetes bacterium
CGGCACAGGGGGACCATGCCCGCGGTGCTCACCAGCCCGGGGGAGGGGATCCATCCGGTGACCCCGCAGTAGGCCGCGGGGATGCGGACACTGCCGAGGGTGTCGCTGCCGAGGGCGAGCCGGACGGCCCCGGCCCCCACGACCGCCCCCGATCCGCCGCTGGATCCACCGGCGTGGCGGGCAGGGTCGAGCGGGTTGCGGCACGGGCCGTGCTGCGGACTGATCGTCACCGACCCCATCGCCATCGGCGCCATCGTCGTCGTGAGCACCGGGATCGCCCCGGCGGCGACAAGGGCGGCCACGGCGGCGGCATCGGTGGCTGCCGCGGGCCACCAGCCGTCGACCGGCTCGCCCAGACCCGAGGTCGTCACCACGCCCGCGACGTCGATATTGGCCTTGACCGCGAAGGGCATCCCGTCGAAGGGTCCCCGAGTGGCTCTGGCGGCAAGCCGCTCGTCACTGGCCGCGGCCAGCTCCACCGCCCGCTCGACAAGGCACTCGATCGCGCTCGGCACCTGCTCGCGGGCCAGGGTGACCGCGCGCTGGCTCTGCTGCGTCGCCGGGCTCATCCGCGGGCGTCCACCAGGCGCTGCGGCTTCTGCCGCTCGTGCAGGCCGGTGAGGGCCGCGGTCGCTCCGGGGGCGACGAGCTCGACCTCGACCCCGACCCCGAGCCGGGTGGTGAGCAGGCTGCGCACGCTGTCGACGCTCACGCCTGAAGGATCCGCGCCCGCGCCACCCGCGCCCGCGCCATCCGCACCCGCGACTTCGACGACGACGACGAGTCGCTCGGCATGGCCATCGGTCTCGCGACGGCAGACGTACTCCCCGGTGAACCCTGGCACGCCGACCAGCATGCCGCCGATGGCCGACGGATAGACGTTGATCCCCTTGAGCTTGACCATGTTGTCGCTGCGACCGAGCAGTCCGGCGATGCGACGGAACGGCAGCCGATCCTCGCCGGGTCCCTCGAGCACCTGCGACACATCGTGCGTGTTGAAGCGGATGAGCGGTGCGAGGTCGCTCTTGCACAGGCTCGTGATGACCATGTCACCGATGCCGCCATCGGCCAGCGGGCGGTGCTCCTCGTCGAGGATCTCCAGGATGTTGGCGTCCTCCCACACGTGGAGTCCATCGCGTGCCGGGCCCTCACTGGCGACGATGCCGGTGTCGGCCACGCCGTACCAGTTGAACGCCTTCGCCCCGCCCCACGCCTGCTCCAGCGGCTCGCGCCCGCCCTCGAGGAGGTGGCCGATGATGAGCCGGATCCGCAGGTGCGGCAGGTCCCCGCTCTCGCGCGCGACATCGGCGAGCTTGCGCAGGTAGTCCGCGAACCCGATGAGCACCGACACCCCGAACTGCCGCATGACGGCGATCTGCCGCTCCGAGCGGGTCTCGATGCCGGTGCCAGCGCTGAGCAGGAGCGCCTCGGTGTAGTGCGTCACCGCCTCGCGCACGTAGTGCCCGCCGTTGACGAGTCCGTGCCCGTAGACGCTGTGCACGACATCGTCGGCGTTGACGCCGAGCCACTGATAGGTCCGGCCGAGCAGCGCGTTCTGCGCCTCGCGCCCCCACGGTCCCCACAGCACCGGCTGCGGACTGCCGGTCGTGCCACTCGTCGTCTGCAGCACCGCCGGTCCCCGCGGTCGATCAACGCGACGCGCGAGCGATCCGAACGGCGGGTGCTCCTCGATGTCGGCGAGGATCATCGACTTGTCGATGATCGGCAGGTGCACCAGGTCGGCACTGCTGCGCAGGTCCGCGCGCGTGACACCGGCCGCCGCCCACAGGCGCTGGTAGAACGGCGTCACCGCGGCCGTGTCGAGCACCCGCTGCAGCCGCTCCTCCTGCAGGGCGAGCAGTCGCGCGCGCTCCACCCCCTGGTAGGCCGCGAGGAATCCCTGGCCCGCGGGGAAGTCCCGGTTCAGCGCCGCCCAGTCGATGGCCGCGTGGTACGCCGATGACGGGTGCCCTGCCGCGTCTGTCACAGCAGGTCCCACAGGACGCTGACGTCGGGGCAGTCCTCGATGGACGCGACGAGGGCCCCGAGCGCATCGGTCGACGACGCGCGACCGCCCGCGGCCATGGCGGCCCGGAATTTGGCGAGCACCTGCTCATCCGTCATGGGGTACGACGGACTGCCGAGCGATGCGGGCACGTGGATCTGCAGCACCCGGCCGTCGGTGAGGTGCACCCGGACGTCCTGCGGGTCGAAGGCATTGGGATCGGGATTGTCATCCGGTGTGATCGTCACGCGCTCGGACCACTCCAGGATCGCGGTGTCACGCACCCGGGATTCGGCGTACGTCTCGAGGGTGATCGTGCCATCACTGAGCAGGTTGGGGACGAGGAAGGCCAGGCACAGCCGAGAGGCGCCGATCGACATCGTCGCGCTGGGGCGGCGGCCGACGAGGCCGAACACCATCGGGGGAACGTCGACCTCGACGGCCTCGACCTCGTCGATGCTGAACCCGTGCTCGCGCT
>CAZLHZ010000072.1:8108-8503 GCA_964559285.1 uncultured Actinomycetes bacterium
CAGTCCGTCGAGGGCGCCGTGCGTGGCCCGACCGCTGGGGTAGGGCTTGAGGGAGGTGCGGGTGACCTCCCACTGCTCGCCGAGTCGGTCGATGAGCCGCTTCGGCTCGCCCCCGGCCTCGATGAGCCGGAAGTAGCCGTACTTCCCCTCGAAGATGTAGCGCGGGCCGTTGAATCCGGCGAGGGCGAGATCGAGGGCGTTGACGGCGGCGCGGGCGTTGAAGCCGACCTGCAGGGCAAGCACCTGCGCGCCCTCGGTGTGCGGCTGCATCGTGCCGGAGAGGCCTCCGTAGACGATGCCGAGGGCCGCGGCGATGCGGTCGGCCGGCAGGTCGGTGGCGGCCCCGACCGCAGCGGCGGCGCCGATGGCACCGGCCGTGGCGGGGCGGAAGAACT
>CAZLHZ010000073.1:0-8498 GCA_964559285.1 uncultured Actinomycetes bacterium
GGGGATGCAACATCCAGTTCGCCATCAATCCGCGCGACGGCCGCATGATCGTCATCGAGATGAATCCGCGGGTCTCGCGATCCTCAGCCCTTGCGTCCAAGGCGACCGGCTTCCCGATCGCCAAGATCGCTGCCCGCCTGGCGATCGGCTACACCCTTGATGAGATCCCCAATGACATCACCCGCGAGACTCCGGCCTCCTTCGAACCAACCCTCGACTATGTCGTCGTCAAGGTGCCGCGCTTCGCCTTCGAGAAGTTCCCGCAGGCTGATCCCACACTGACGACCACCATGAAGAGCGTGGGAGAGGCCATGGCCATCGGCCGCAATCTCACCGAAGCCCTGCAGCAGGCGCTGCGCTCACTGGAGAAGCGAGACGGGGCCTTCACGTGGGCCGGGCGACCGCCGGTGGACCGGGTCGAGGAGATCATCAACGCAGCACGCACACCCCATGACGGTCGGATCCTGCTCGTCCAGCAGGCACTGTGGGCAGGAGCGTCCGTGGAGCAGCTGCACGAGGCGACCGCGATCGATCCGTGGTTCCTTGACCAGATCGCCCTGCTCAATGACATCGCCGAGAAGGTCCGCGAGTCAGCCGTCCTCGACGAGGCGACCCTTCGCCTCGCAAAGCGACACGGGTTCTCCGACCGACAGGTGGCGGAGATCCGCGGGATGACCGAGCCGGAGGTTCGGGCCATTCGCCATGCCATAGGCCTGCGACCGGTCTACAAGACGGTCGACACCTGTGCTGCCGAGTTCGCCGCGCGCACCCCCTACCACTATTCAACGTATGACGAGGAGACCGAGGTCGAACCAAGTGATCGACGCAAGGTGATGATCCTCGGGTCAGGTCCCAATCGCATCGGTCAGGGCATCGAGTTCGACTACTCCTGCGTGCACGCATCGATGTCACTGCGTGACGCGGGCTACGAGACCATCATGGTCAACTGCAATCCGGAGACAGTGTCGACGGACTATGACACTTCCGATCGCCTCTACTTCGAACCGCTGACCTTGGAGGACGTCCTTGAGGTCGTCCACGCCGAGTCCGCGTCGGGCACCCTCATCGGCGTCATTGTGCAGCTCGGCGGGCAGACTCCGCTCGGGCTCGCCCAGGCGCTCAAGGACGCCGGTGTTCCCATCGTCGGCACCCAGCCCGAGGCCATCCACCGGGCTGAAGAGCGCGGGGCTTTCGGTCAGGTGCTCGCTGATGCAGGACTGCCGGCCCCACGTCACGGCACCGCGAGATCCTTTGAGGAGGCACGTGGGATCGCTGACTCCATCGGCTATCCCGTACTCGTTCGCCCGTCGTATGTGCTGGGCGGTCGCGGCATGGAGATTGTCTATGACGAGTCAATGCTCAAGGACTTCCTCGCTCGCGCCACCGAGGTCAATCCGGAGCACCCGGTGCTGGTCGACCGATTCCTTGATGATGCCATTGAGATCGATGTCGATGGGCTGTACGACGGAACCGAGTTGTTCCTCGGCGGGGTGATGGAGCACATTGAAGAGGCGGGTATTCACTCGGGTGACTCAGCCTGTGCCCTCCCGCCGATCACGCTGGGTCGGGAGGAGGTGGAACGCATCCGGCGATCCACCGAGGCAATTGCGCGCGGCGTCGGGGTGGTCGGTCTGCTCAATGTGCAGTACGCCCTGCACGGAGACACGCTCTATGTCCTCGAGGCCAACCCGCGTGCCTCGCGCACGGTCCCGTTCGTCTCCAAGGCGACTGCGGTCCCTCTCGCGAAGGCTGCCGCCCGCGTCATGCTCGGCGAATCAATCGCGTCGCTTCGCACGCAAGGACTCCTGCCCGCCCTGGGTGACGGGGGCACACTGCCGATGGGGTGCCCGGTCGCGGTCAAGGAGGCGGTGCTGCCCTTCGGTCGCTTCCAGGGTGTCGACGTCATGCTCGGCCCGGAGATGCGCTCGACCGGTGAGGTCATGGGAATCGATGCGTCCTTCGGCACCGCGTTCGCCAAGTCTCAGGCGGGTGCCTACGCCGGTGGACTGCCCATGCGCGGTCGGGCGTTCGTGTCGGTCGCCAACCGGGACAAGCGCTCCATCATCTTCCCGATCAAGCGCCTGTCAGATCTGGGCTTTGAGATTCTCGCGACCGAGGGCACCGCGGATGTCCTGCGTCGCAATGGCCTGCAGGCGACCGTTCTGCGGAAGCACTCCCAGGGATCCACGGCTGGTGGCCCCCCGACGACCGTCGAGGCGATCATGGCCGGTGACGTGGACATCGTGTTCAACACCCCCTATGGCGTGGGACCGCGACTGGATGGCTACGAGATCCGGACCGCGGCCGTGCTTCGCGGCATCCCCTGCATCACGACCGTCCAGGGCCTCGCCGCGGCCGTGCAGGGGATCGAAGCCCTCTGGCAGGGAGAGGTGGGCGTGCGCTCCCTCCAGCAGTACGCTTCCGACCTGCGCCTTCTCCGAGAGGCTCAGGCACGGGAGCGTGAGGGATGACCGCACTTCAGGTGAGGGGCGAGATCCTCGACGTCCGCAAGGCCGGCGCCTATGCCGTCATCACCACGACCGCCCCGGGGATTCCGGAGCAGGTCGTTCCCGGGCACTTCGTCTCCATCGCCACCGGCAGCCCCGACACCGGTCTGGTGCTGCGCCGGGTGTTCTCCATTCACGGTGCCCAGACCCGCGGGGTGTTCGGCGGCACGATTGACATCGTCGTGTCCCCGCACGGGCCGGGCACCCAGTGGCTCGCCGGTCGCAGCAAGCGCGACATCATCGATGTCGTCGGTCCTCTTGGCAAGCCATTCTCACTCCCGCGCCAGCCGGTCGGATGCATCCTCGTGGGTGGCGGCTATGGCTCCGCACCGCTGTTCATGCTGGCCGATCAACTGCGCCAGCGCGGGTCTCGCGTCGACATGGTGCTTGGCGCTGCCCGCGCCGAGCGCATCTTCGGCCACATCGATGGCAAGCGCGCAGCCGCCAGTCTCACGGTGACGACCGAGGACGGATCCCTTGGGGAGACCGGTCGGGTGACCGATGTGCTGCCGGGAGTCATCGAGCGGACGAAGGCCACCGTTGTCTATGCCTGCGGACCGATGGGCATGCTCAAGGCCGTCCACGAGATGGCCTCGGCAAGGGGATTGCACGTGCAGGTGTCCGTCGAGGAGCACATGGCGTGCGGATTCGGCGTCTGCATGACCTGCGTCCTTCCGGTCATCGGCGATGACGGAGTGACACGGATGGTCCGCTCCTGCGTCGAGGGTCCCGCGTTCCATGGACATCGGGTGCGCTGGGATGCGCTCGGCACGGTGCCGGACGATGCCCTCGGTGCTCCCCATCCGGCACCGGTGAGACCCACGACATGACGACCCGCGGAGGCAACACCACCCTCATCGTTCGGCCGGAGGATGACGACCGGGGTGCCGGCAGAGTCGACATGTCGACCGACGTTGCCGGTGTGGCGATGCCGAGCCCCATCCTCACCGCCTCCGGATGCGCAGCCTCGGGCAAGGAGCTCTCGGCGTTCTTCGACCTCAACCGCATCGGGGCCGTTGTCACCAAGAGCATCATGCTCAGCCCACGTTCCGGTCGCCCGACACCGCGCATGGCGGAGACCCCCAGCGGCATGCTGAACTCCATCGGGCTGCAGGGCCCGGGCATTGACGCCTTCATCGACCACGATCTTGCATGGCTTGCTGAGCGGGGAGTCCGGACCATCGTGTCGATCGCAGGCAGCACCGTCGATGACTATCCCCTGCTCGCGCAGCGACTGCGGGGAGTCCCGGGCATCTCCGCGGTCGAGGTCAACATCTCGTGCCCCAATGTCGCCAGCCGCGGACAGGTCTTTGCCTGCGATCCCCACGCGTCCTCCACCGTCATCAGTGCCGTACGCCGCGAGCTGGAGCCTCACATCCCGGTCCTGGCCAAGCTCTCACCGGATGTCACGGACATCGTGAGCATCGCCCGGTCCTGTGTCGATGCCGGTGCGGATGGACTGTCGCTCATCAACACCGTGCTCGGCCTGGTCATCGATGTCGACCGCATGCGTCCCGCCCTTGCCGGGGTGACCGGCGGCCTGTCGGGTCCCGCCATCCGACCCATCGCCCTGCGCTGCATCTGGCAGGTGCGGTCGGCCCTGCCGGAGGTGCCCATCCTCGGCATGGGTGGTGTGCGCACCGGACGTGATGCGCTGCAGTTCCTGCTGGCCGGTGCCAGTGCGGTCTCGGTCGGGACCGCGGTATTCGGCGATCCGAGTGCTCCCGTGCGGATTCATCGGGAGCTCGCGATCGCTCTTGCCGAGCGCGGATTCGAGCGCCTGTCGGATGCTGTGTCCTACGCCCACCGCGGTCCGGATCCGGTCCCGGCCGAGCCAGTGTCGATGGCGTCCGATGTCGACCACGATGATCGTGGCGATCACCATGATCCTGGCGATGACGTGACGCACGACGGCGACATCGACCGCGCGCTAGACCGCGACCGGGACATCGACCCCTCGAGAGACCGCGGGCACGACATCCACCGGGGCAGCACCCGCCCCGACACCGACCCGGATCTCGAGGACCTCCAGTGACCCGCCGCCCCCAGCGCGGCCCGGCGGGCCGCGCTCCCATCGCCGTCGCCCTCGATGCCCCCGATCTGGCGACGGCCGTCTCGTGGGCAGCGCAGGTGAGTCCCCATGTCGACACGCTCAAGGTCGGCCTCGAGTCCTATCTGCGCGATGGGGCCGAGGGCGTTGCCGCGGTGCGGGCCGCGACGAAGGTGACCCCGTGCGGGCTCTTCCTCGATCTGAAACTCCATGACATCCCGGCGACCGTGGCCGGTGCGGCGCGCTCGGTCGCCCCCCTGGCACCGGACTTCCTCACCGTCCACGCGAGCGGGGGAGCGGCCATGATCTCGGCAGCCGTGACGGCACTCCCGCAGACGCACATCGTGGCCGTCACCGTGCTCACATCGCTGTCCGAGGCCGACCTCACCGCCATCGGCCTGCGCGGTCCAGCGCCGGATGCCGCGGTCCGCCTTGCGCAGCTGGCCGTCGACGCGGGTGCCCGCGCGATCGTCTGCTCACCCCGGGAGGTCGCGGCGATCCGCGCCGCCGTCGGCCCGGAACCGGTCCTCATCACCCCGGGTGTCCGACCGGCCGGCAGTGATGCGGGCGATCAGGCGCGGATCGCCACACCCCGCGAAGCCCTCGACGCGGGCGCTGACCTGCTCGTCATCGGCCGCCCCATCACCGGGGCCGCCGACCCGGGACTGGCCGCGGCCACTCTTGCCGACGAGATCTGCGGATCGGCATGAGGTGAAGCCACCACCGCTCACCCCCGAGCAGCGCGCATCGGCCGCCGCCGATGCCCTCGCTGCCCGCCGCCGCCGCAGTGCCGTACGCGCCAGCCTCGCCGAGGGCACGCTCTCCGTCTCAGACGTCCTCGATGCGGCCGCGACCGAGGACGCCCTCGCCCGGCTGCCCGTCCTCACCCTGCTGGAATCCCTCCCCGGGATCGGTCCGGCGCGCGCCGCCGTCCTCATGGAGCGGGCGGGCATCGCGGCGACGCGCCGGGTCCGCGGTCTCGGCGTACGCCAGCGAGCCCTCCTGCTCGACCTCCTCGGCGCCCGGGGAACCGTGGCCGCGACACCGATCGCCCCTCTCGTCGTCCTCGCCGGCCCGTCCGGCGTCGGCAAGTCCACCGTGGTCGATCGCGTCATCGAACTCGATCCGCAGGTCTGGGTGTCGGTGTCGGTGACGACGCGCGCCCCGCGCAGCGGTGAGGTCGACGGAGACGACGACACCTTCGTCGCGTCCGACCGCTTCGATCAGCTCGTCGCGGCGGGCCAGGTGCTGGAGTGGGCGGAGGTCGCCGGCAACTGCTACGGCACCCCGCGCGAGCCGGTCGAGGTACGCCGATCCGCGGGGGTTCCGGTCCTGCTCGAAATCGAGCTCCAGGGCGCCCGGCAGGTGCGCGCGACGGTGCCCGACGCCACGCTCGTCTTCCTCGCTCCGCCGTCCTGGGAGGAGCTCGTCCGCCGGCTCACCGGACGGGGCACCGAGTCGCCGGAGGTCGTCGAGCGACGCCTGCAGACGGCCCGGGTCGAACTTGCGGCCGAGGGGGAGTTCGACCGGACCGTCGTCAACACCGAGGTCGAGTCAGCCGCGCGGTCCGTGCTGGCGATTCTGCGCCCGTAGCCCGCCGCTGGCCCGCTCGTTCGTGCGCCGCTGGCGCAGGGCGCGGGGGCCGGTCATTGCTAGAGTGACGCCTGCACCGGCCAGTGGGCCGCCTGCACACGCCAGCCAGGAGGTTTGTCGCCGTGTCCGCATCGCGCCCCGAGGGGATCACCTACCCCCCGCTCGACGACCTGCTGGAGAAGACTGCCTCGAAGTACTCCCTCGTCATCTACGCGTCCAAGCGCGCGCGCCAGATCAACGCCTATTACTCGCAGCTCGGTGAAGGCCTGCTGGAGTACGTCGGACCCCTGGTCGAGACGCATGTGCAGGAGAAGCCGCTCTCGGTCGCCATGCGCGAGATCGATGCCGGCCTGCTCGTCGCGGAGGCGGTCGAGGAGACCAGCTGAGCACGCGGGCGTTCACGGACGGACAGCGCTGATGCCGCGCGTCGTCCTCGGGGTGTCCGGGGGGATTGCCGCCTACAAGGCGTGCCTCCTGTTGCGCCTGCTCACCGAGTCCGGCTGCGACGTCACCGTCGTTCCCACCCGTGCCGCCCTGGAATTCGTGGGAGCGCCGACGTGGGCGGCCCTGTCCGGCAAGCCTGTCTCCGCCTCCGTCTGGGATGACGTCCACCGGGTGCCGCACGTGCGGATCGGCCAGGAGGCCGACGTTGTCATCGTCGCCCCGGCGACCGCTGACCTGCTCGCGCGTGCCGCCCACGGCCTCGCCGATGACCTGCTCAGCAACGTCCTGCTCACCGCCCGGTGCCCGGTCGTCATGGCCCCTGCCATGCACACCGAGATGTGGGATCACCCCGCGACGCGGGCCAATGTCGACATGCTCCGCTCGCGCGGGGTGACGGTCGTTGACCCGGCCTCGGGTCGCCTCACCGGAGCCGACTCCGGACCCGGCCGACTTCCGGAGCCGGAGGAGCTGGCCGCCATCGTGCACGACGTCCTCGCCCGCGCTGGGGGATCGGGTGCGGTAGAGACCCCCTCGACGGGCTCCTCGGCGATCATCGCCGAGGCTCCCCGCGATCTGGTCGGCCGCACGGTCCTGGTCTCGGCGGGGGGCACCCGCGAGCCCCTCGATCCGGTTCGATTCCTCGGCAACCGCTCCAGCGGCAAGCAGGGCTGGGCGCTTGCGGAGGCGGCGCGCGACCGTGGAGCCCGGGTGATCCTCGTGGCGGCGAATGTTGACATGGCGGATCCACTCGGGATCGAGACGATCCGGATCGGCACCGCCGGCGAGATGGAACATGCGATGACCTCTGCGCTGCCTCGCGCCGATGCTGTGGTCATGGCGGCAGCGGTCGCGGACTTTCGCCCGGTCACCGTTGCCGACAGCAAGATCAAGAAGGCTGACAACGGATCGGTGCCGGACCCCATCGTGCTGGAGCGGACCCCGGACATCCTCGCGGGTCTGGTCGCGCACCGTGGGGCGTCCGCCCACCCCGTCATCGTGGGATTCGCTGCCGAGACAGGCGATGCTGATGGATCGATTCTCGAGCACGGCCGAGCCAAGCTGGCCCGCAAGGGATGCGATGCCCTCGTCGTCAATGATGTGCGGGGAGACCTTGCGTTCGGCAGCAACGAGAATGCCGCGGTCATTCTTCGCCGGGATGGTGCTTCTCGAGAAGTGACGCGCGGCCCCAAGCTGGCGCTCGCCGATGCCGTGTGGGATGAGGTCGCCCACCTGCTCGGCGCCTCCACGTGAGTCGACTCCGCCTGAACCCTGCCTGCCGAAGTCTTGTTCACACGGGTCGCGGCCACGCAGGCGCCGTGAGCCGGTCCGGTTAGACTGACCCGCCTCCCGGCTCCATGCCGCCCTGTCCTGACCCATGAAGGGGGACCGATGTCCCGTCGCCTGTTCACCTCCGAGTCCGTCACCGAAGGCCATCCCGACAAGATGGCTGACCAGATCAGTGACGCGATCCTCGACGACCTGCTGCGTCAGGATCCGCGCAGCCGCGTGGCCGTGGAGACGCTGCTCACGACCGGACAGGTGCATGTGGCAGGCGAGGTGACGACGCAGGGATTCGCCGACGTCATGCGCCTCGTGCGCGATGTCGTCCTCGGCATCGGCTACGACTCCTCCGTCAAGGGATTCGATGGCGAGTCCTGCGGCATCTCCGTGTCAATCGGCAAGCAGTCCCCCGACATTGCCCAGGGCGTTGACGACGCGATTGAGGAGCGTGAGGGCCACAGCGCTGATCCGTTGGACCGCCAGGGTGCCGGTGATCAGGGCCTCATGTTCGGCTACGCCGCCGATGACACGCCCGAACTCATGCCCCTTCCGATTCAGCTGGCGCACCGGCTTGCTGAGCAGTTGACGGCGGTCCGCAAGGACCTCACGGTTCCCTACCTGCG
>CAZLHZ010000074.1:0-8352 GCA_964559285.1 uncultured Actinomycetes bacterium
GCGACGGGTTGATGTGCCGGCTGGCCGTCACGCCGCCATCCTCACGCCCGGAGCTGTGGGCGACCTCATGGTCGACCTGTGGTGGTCCGCGAGCGCCCGCGACGCCGCTGAGGGACGCAGTGTCTTCAGCCGTCCCGGCGGCGGGACGCGACTGGGCGAGCGTCTGTCGTCGATGAGCCTCTCCCTGTTCAGTGATCCGGAGTACCCCCGTCTGGAGTGCGCTGACTTCCAGACCGTGGGGATGTCCTCCGGCTCCTCGTCAGTCTTCGACAACGGACTTCCAATGGGACGGACCGACTGGCTCGCCGACGGGCACCTGGCTGGGCTGGCCGCGTCCCGAGCCACGGCCGCCGAGTTCAATCTGCCGGCGGCGTCCCGCCCGGACAACCTCATCCTGCAGACACCGGGGTCCGGGTCGCTGGACGATCTCATCGCCCGAACGGAGCGGGGCCTGCTCGTCACGTGCCTGTGGTACATCCGGGTGGTGGATCCGCAGAGCCTCCTCGTGACGGGCCTCACCCGGGACGGTGTCTACCTCGTGGAGGCCGGTGAGGTCGTCGGCAGCGTCGGCAACTTCCGCTTCAATGAGTCACCGGTCGGGATGCTGGAGCGCATCGTCGATGCGGGAGCCAGTGACCGCACCCTGCCGCGTGAGATGGCCGACTACGTCCAGCGGATCTCCATGCCGGCCCTCACGGTGGGCGATTTCAACTTCTCAACCCCCAGCGATGCCCTGTGACGCCGCACGCATCACATCATTCTGGGGTGCCGTCCGCCGGTGACCGCCGTACAGTCACTGTGTGCCCACGACCAAGGATGACGGCGTCTACACGATCACCGGGGCTCGGCGCGGGCTGAGCTCGGAGCAGTCATCCCGGACCCGCCGCTACCTCGTGAGCATGGGCGTGCGCACCGCGTGCGTCGTGGCCGCCATCTTCGTGCCGGGCTGGCCGCGCTGGGTGCTCATCGCCGGGGCCGTGGTCCTGCCCTACTTCGCCGTCGTCATGGCCAATGCTGGGCGTGAGAACGACGAGCCCGGCTCGGTCGAGACGGTGCTTCCGCAGCAGCGACCGGAGCTCCCCCGGTCATAGCCGTGCCGCGCCTTGTCCTTGCCCGTGGCCTAGGTTGAGTCTGTGCTGGCCCTGCTGAGGACGCGTCGCTGGGTTCTCTTCTCCCTGGCGGTTGTGGTGGCGATTGCCGCCTTCGGGGTGCTCAGCGCATGGCAGTGGCACCGCGCCGAAGGTCGAGCGGCCGAGGCCGCAGCGATGGCGGCCGCGGGGGCTCAGGCACCAGCGGTGTGGGATGCGTCAGCGGCAGCGGGCGTGGGGCTGTTCGCCTGGCAGCCGGTGGCCATCACCGGTCGCTACGACGCCCGCGAGCAGGTGCTCGTGCGCAACCGGCCTCAGGGTGGTCGAGCGGGTTTCTGGGTGCTCACGCCGCTGGTGACCGACCGGGGTGTCGGCTGGGTCAATCGAGGGTGGATTCCTACCACCTCCGCGGCAGCTGCCGTCGTCGTGGCTCCCGAGCCCCCCGCCAGCATCGTTGATGTCATCGGCCAGTGGCTCCCGGGGGATCCGGACGGGTGGGTCGACCCCGGTGAGCTGCCGGTGGGCCAGGTGACGGCGGTGGACATCGGGCGCTTGAGTTCGCAGGCTGACCTCGGTCCGAGCCTGCCCGGCTACGTCGTGCTCACGCAGTCCGATCCCGACCAGGAGGG
Source organism: uncultured Actinomycetes bacterium (assembly GCA_964559285.1). GTDB lineage: Bacteria > Actinomycetota > Actinomycetes > S36-B12 > S36-B12 > CAZLHZ01. Next base: position 1,718 of record CAZLHZ010000074.1, read on the forward strand.
GGTGGAGCGGATTGTGCCGCCTGCACCCGACTCAAGCCGCAATATCTCCTACGCGATCCAGTGGCTGATCTTCGCGGTGATCGCGATTGTCGGCTGGGGTTATCTCCTGCGGCGGGAGCACCGCGAGGTGCTCGCGACTCAGGCGAACTGAGTCCGATAGAGGTCGGCATACAACCCCTCGCGGGCCAGCAGGTCCTCGTGTGTCCCTCGCTCGGTGACGGATCCGTTGGCGAGGACCAGGATCTCGTCTGCGTCCCGGATCGTGCTCAGCCGATGGGCGATGACGATGGACGTGCGTCCCTTCAGCGCGTGAGCGAGTGCACGCTGGACAGCAGCCTCATTCTCACTGTCCAGGTGAGCGGTTGCCTCGTCGAGGACCACGACATCGGGTGCTTTCAGCAGCAGGCGGGCAATCGCGAATCGCTGCTTCTCGCCGCCGCTGAGTCGATAGCCCCGCTCCCCCACCATCGTGTCCAGCCCATCGGGCAGGCTCTCGACGAGATCGAGAATCTGCGCGTCTCGGCAGGCATCGAGCAGATCGGATTCACTGGCGTCGGGACGTGCATAGAGCAGGTTTCCGCGGATCGTGTCGTGGAACATGTGCGAGTCCTGGGTCACCACGCCCACGACGGCGTGGAGGCTCTCCTGCGTCACCTCGCGGACATCGACTCCGCCCACGAGAACAGCGCCCTCGCTTGCGTCGTACAGCCGAGTGATGAGACTGATGATGGTCGACTTGCCAGCCCCCGAGTGCCCGACGAGGGCGACCATGCGGCCAGGCTGCACGCTGAAGGAGACGTCGTTCAGGACGGGCTGTCCGGCGGCAGTGGATTCCGCACGCGCCACGGATTCCAGCGAGGCCAGAGACACCTCGGCAGCACCGGGGTAGGTGAACCCGACATGCTGGAACTCCACTCCGGTGGCCCCACGCTGAAGGGGACGCGCATCCGGGCGATCGGCCACGAGAGGCGGCAGGTCGAGGACCTCGAAGACGCGATCAAATGACACGACTGCCGTGAGCACATCCACGCGCACATTGGACAGCGCGGTCAGTGGCCCGTACAGCTGGGCCAGCAGGGCGATCACAGCGAGCAGGGTGCCCAGGGTGAGGGCGTCGGAGATCACGAGGTTGCCACCGACACCATAGGCGATCGCCGTGGCCAGCGCGGCGACCAGAGTGAGAGATGTGAAGAACCACGAGTTGGTGAGGGCGATACGGATGCCCGTATCCCGAACCTGAGCGGCTTTGCCGGAGAAAGCGACATCCTCATCACGGGGGCGGCCGAAGAGCTTCGCCAGCATGGCCCCGGCCACATTGAACCTCTCGGTCATCTGTGAGCTCATCGTGGCGTTCATCTGCATCTGCTGGCGGGTGAGCGACTGCAGGCGGCCGCCGAGCCATCGTGCTGGCAGCAGGAAGAGCGGCACGAGGGCGAGGGAGAGCAGGGTGATCTGCCACGACAGGACCAGCATGGTGCCGAGCACGACAACGAGTGAGATCGCACTGCCGACGACGCCGCCGAGAGTCGATGTGAACGCCTGCTGGGCTCCGATGACATCAGTGTTGAGTCGAGATACGAGAGCACCCGTCTGCGCCCGAGTGAAGAAGGCGATGGACTGTCGCTGGACATGGGCATAGACCTGGGTTCTCAGATCGAAGATCAGTCCCTCACCGATCCGGGAAGACAGGTAGCGGGAAATGATGCCAAGTCCGGCATCTGACAGAGCGAGAATCGCCACGAGAATCGCGCTCGTGGTGACTACTGCTGCGTCGCCTACCGAGATGCCGCTGTCGATGATGCGGCGGAAGAGGAGCGGTTGCGCCACGGCAAGGAGAGCGTCGATGAGAAGGAGAATGAGGAAGCCGATGATGAGAAGGCGATAGGCCTTCGCGTACCTGAAGATGCGACGGTAGACCGCACGGGTCACGCGACGCTGTGCCACTGAGCGATCCCGGGTGAGTGCGCGGTACGCCGTCCACTGGGTGTGCATCGTCATGTGATCACGACTTCGTCTCGGTGGGTTGTCCGGTGAGCTCGAGAATGCGACGAATCTGCGCCTCGCGTTCGGCAGCAAGCTGGTCGGTGGTCGTTCGCCCGGGGGCACCCATGACGAGCGGCTTGAGCTCACGCAGGGCTCCGCTGGGGGCCGCGCAGAGTTCCGACGCGAGGGCGGCCGCCGCGTTGGCGACCGTCAGATCACCTGCGGCCGTGGAGGCGATTCCGGTGGCGAGAGCTTCCGTGGCATCGATCCAGCGCCCGGTGGCACATATGTGCAGCGCTCGCGAAGGCCCGACCCGTTCGACCAGCGGGCCGATTCCACCGAGATCGGGGACCAAGCCCAGTGAGGTCTCACGCATGGCCATCTGAGCATCCGGAGCGACCACCATGAGGTCGCAGGACAGCGCCAGTTGGAATCCGGCCCCGATGGCATGGCCTTGGACTGCCGCAATGGTGATGGCCCGGCAGGACCTCAGCCACGTGAAGGCACGTTGCGCAGAGGTGATGAAGTCACGCAGCGCATCCGCACCGGACGTCGCTAGATGCAGCAGAGATGGGGACGTGCCCGTGGGATCACCGATGAGGATCCGTCGATCAAGGCCGGCCGAGAAGGACGGTCCCAGCGAGCGGACGATGATGACTCGTGCCTGCTCTCCTATCTCGAGGCCGAGTGCATGCAGGTCCGCCCACATCTGGGGATCCTGAGCATTGCGAGTCTCGGGGCGGGAGAGGATCACATGCGCCACATCGCCGTCCCACTGGACATCGAGCATCGATGGCGACGTCATGCCAGCTCCACGAGGTCGGCATAGTCCTCACGCCACATGTCCTCGTCCCCATCGGGAAGGAGCAGAACCCGATCCGGGGACAGGGCATGAACCGCGCCCTCGTCGTGGGTCACGAGCACCACCGCCCCCTGGAATCCGCCGAGAGCGGACAGGATCTCGGCGCGACTCGCGGGGTCGAGGTTGTTGGTTGGCTCGTCCAGCAGCAGGACGTTCGCCTTGGAGACCACAAGGGTGGCCAGGGCGAGTCGTGTCTTCTCGCCACCGGAGAGCACCCGTGCGGGCTTGTGCACGTCATCGCCCGTGAAGAGGAAGGACCCGAGGACTGACCTGGCCTCAGTCTCCGACAGGTCAGGTGACGAGGAGACGAGGTTCTCCAGCACGGTGGCGGAGTCGTCGAGGGTCTCGTGCTCCTGCGCGTAGTAGCCCAGCCGCAATCCGTGGCCGGGAATCACGGCACCGGTGTCCGGTGCATCAACTCCGGCAAGGATGCGCAGAAGGGTGGTCTTACCGGCGCCATTGAGCCCAAGCACCACGACGCGGGAGCCGCGGTCAATGGCAAGGTCGACGTCGGTGAAGACCTCAAGCGACCCGTAGGACTTCGACAGCCCTTCGGCGGTCAACGGGGTGCGGCCGCACGGAGCCGGATCAGGGAAACGAAGCCGGGCGACTCGGTCTGACTGCCTCGTCTCCTCCAGCGAGTCGACCAGCCGATCGGCACGCTTGAGCATCACCTGCGCTGCCTTCGCCTTCGTGGCCTTCGCGCGCATGCGTTCGGCCTGGTCACGGAGGGCTGACGCCTGCTTCTCGGCGTTCGCGCGTTCCCGACGTCGACGGCGCTCATCAGTTTCCCGCTGCTGGAGGTAGGCCGTCCAGCCGAGGTTGTAGGTGTCCAACTCCTGCCGAGTGGCATCGAGGTGGAACACCTTGTTCACCGTGGCTTCGAGCAGGGACGTGTCGTGGCTGATGATGATGAAGCCACCCTTGTAGGTGGACAGGAATCTCCGCAGCCAGTTGATCGAGTCGGCGTCAAGGTGGTTGGTCGGCTCGTCGAGGAGCAGGACGTCGGCGGATCCGAAGAGGATGCGGGCCAGCTCGATCCGTCGCCGCTGGCCGCCCGAGAGGGTCGACAGGGGCTGGCTGAGCACTCGGTCGGGAAGCCCAACGCTGGACGCGATGGTGGCCGCCTCGGCCTCTGCCGCGTAACCGCCGAGGCGTTCGAACTCGGCTTCGGCATTGGCATAGCGGCGCATGGCGTCCTCACGCTGCGCTTCGGTGCCGGTGCCCATTCGTTCCGACATCTCGCGCATTCGACGGACCACGTCGTGCAGCCCCCGGGCCGCCAGGATTCGATCCCGTGCGATGACAGTGAGGTCCCCGGTGCGCGGATCCTGCGGCAGGTAGCCCACCGTTCCGGAACGGGCCACCTCACCCCCTGCCGGTGCTGCCTCACCCGCGAGGACCTTGGTCAGGGTCGTCTTCCCCGCCCCATTGCGCCCGACGAGGCCAATCCGGTCACCCGGGCCCACACGCAGGTTCGCACCGGACAGCAGAAGTGCTGACCCGGCGCGAAGCTCGATTCCCGATGCGTTGATCACGGTCCGGGCAGTCTACGTGCTGCTCAGACGTTGAAGCCCTGCGCCCGCAGCATCTCGCGCCCGTCCTCCGTGATCTTGTCCGGACCCCACGGGGGCATCCACACCCAGTTGATCCGGAAGTCGCTCACCACGCCGTCGAGGGCGGCGCGTGTCTGATCCTCGATGACGTCGGTCAAGGGGCAGGCCGCCGTCGTGAGGGTCATGTCAATGGTGGCCGTGTTTCCCTCGTGCACCTCGACACCGTAGACGAGGCCGAGATCGACGACATTGATCCCGAGTTCAGGATCGACGACATCCTTCATGGCCTCCATCACGTCATCTGCCGCCGGTGCGGTCGCCGGAGTGGTCATGGTGTGTCCTCCTCGAGTGAGTCCGGCAGGGCTCCTGCCCGGGCAAGCGCATCGGTGAGCGCCATCCATGACAGGAGGGCGCACTTGACGCGGGATGGGTACTTCGCTGTCCCTTGAAAGGCGATGGCGTCACCGAGGATCTCCTCATCGGGTGTGCCCTCGCCCTTGCTGTGCATCAGTTCACGGAAGGCATCTGCTGTGCGCATGACATCGGCAACGGAGTGGCCCGTGACGAGATCATGCAGCACGCTGGCGCTCGCCTGGGAGATCGAGCAGCCCTGACCGTCGTACGACAGATCATCAAGAGTCTTGCCGTCGGGCCCCAAGGTCACCCGCAGGGTGATCTCATCCCCGCATGTGGGATTGATGTGGTGCACCTCAGCAGCGAAGGGGTCACGCAGACCTTTGCCCTGGGGGTTGCGATAGTGGTCAAGGATGATGTCCTGGTACATCGCATCGACATCCATCATCGCCCCCCGAAGTAGCTCTGAGCCGCGGCAACACCCTCGATGAGCGACTCGATGTCTGCTCGATCGTTGTAGAGGTACGTCGATGCCCGGGTGGTGGCGGGGACCGAGAAGCGCCGACACGTCGGCCACGCGCAATGGTGGCCGACCCGCACGGCGATACCGCGCGCGTCCAGCACTTGACCGACGTCGTGCGGATGAATCCCCTCGACGGTGAAGGAGACAGCACCGCCGCGGTCCACGGTGTTGTTCGGCCCGATGACGCGCACTCCCGGGAGGGCCAGCAGACCGTCGAGCATGAGTGCGGTGAGCTCTCGCTCGTGCTCGTGGATTGCCTCAAGGCTGACGGCGTTGAGGTAGTCGATGGCTGCAGCGAGGCCCACCGCCTGAGCCACCATGGGCACCCCCGCCTCGAAGCGTTGGGGCGGTGGTGCGAACGTGGACTCCTCCATCCGGACCATCTCGATCATCGAGCCTCCGGTGATGAAGGGCGGCATGGCCGCAAGAACGTCGGCGGCCCCCCAGAGGCAGCCGATGCCGGTCGGACCGAGCATCTTGTGTCCACTCCAGGCGACGAGGTCAGCCCCGAGTGTTCGCACATTCACCGGCATGTGGGGGACGGACTGGCACGCATCGGCGAGCACGAGAGCACCGACAGCATGGGCTCGGTCAGCGATCGCACCGATCGGGTTGATGGTGCCCAGAATGTTCGACTGATGGACGATCGCGACCATGCGTGTCCGGTCGTCGATCAGGTGGTCTATCGCCGACATGTCGAGACGGCCATCGTCGGTGAGGCCGAACCAGCGCAGTTCGGCACCGGTCTTGGCCGACACCTCCTGCCAAGGAACGAGATTGGCGTGGTGCTCCATCTCGGTGACCACGATGTTGTCCCCGGCCCGGAGGATGAATCGTTCCGAACCTTCGGGGAGCGGACGACCCTGAGCGGCTTTGGCGGTGGCGTTGCTGAAGGCGTACGCGACGAGATTGATGGATTCGGTGGCATTCTTGGTGAACACGAGGTCGTTCACCTCGGCTCCGACGAATCCCGCGATGATGCGTCGGGCAGTCTCGTAGGCGTAGGTCGCCTCCTCTGCCAGCTGATGAGCCCCGCGGTGCACCGCCGCATTGGAGGTCTCGTAGAAGGCCCGCTCAGCATCGAGCACCTGACGCGGCTTCTGCGAGGTGGCGCCGGAATCAAGGTAGATCAGTGGCCGATCGTCCCGGACCCGGCGACTGAGGATCGGGAAGTCCGCCCGGATGGTCTCGACATCCAGGGGCCGGACGCTCACGGTCACGCGGGTGCCTTCGTGTAGGCCTCGTAGCCCTCGGCCTCCAATTGGTCAGCGAGCTCGGGTCCGCCACTGGCGACGATGCGGCCGTCGACGAACACATGCACCTGCGTGGGATGGACGTAGCGAAGGATCCGGGTGTA
>CAZLHZ010000075.1:0-785 GCA_964559285.1 uncultured Actinomycetes bacterium
TACCTCAAGATGCCGTTCGACAAGGCGAAGGCGGCTCCCGGCACGCCGCGTGTCTCGACCGTGAAGCGTCAGCACGGCTCGCCGGTCGTCTCGCCGTCCGGCGTCACGCTGGCGGCCAGTCTCAACCCGGCTTACGCGCTGCTGGGTTCCAACACCTTCCTGCCGATCATTCGGGAGGACATTCAGCGCGCTGCCCGGATCGCCAACCGGGGAGGCGCGATCCTCTGGTCGGAACCGACCTTCATCCTCAAGCCGTCGGCCGACGCCTGCGTCAACGTGATGCTCGACATCGTCCGTTCCGGCGCGCGGGTCACGGTCGACATCGAGACGAACAGCGCGAACGTCCTGACGGCTGACATTCGTTGTGTAGGCCGGGGTGCAGTTGTTGACGGGAAGGAGGTCGTCATCGTCGTCCCGCTCTGCGTTGATGAGGCCGGCAGCCCGGACTTCGGCTGGCTGGACAGCGCCACGCGCGCGGTCGCCGCGGGGCTCCCGCCTGGCACCCTCGTCTCCTACGAGACGACCCTGCCGGTGGGCACGACGCGTGATCGGTTCGGGCCGATGCTCGCGGAGGGATCCGGGCTCACCCCCGGTCGCGACTTCTCCCTCGTCTTCTCCCCCGAACGCGTCTTCACCGGACGGGTGTTCGCCGACCTACGGCGCTATCCCAAGCTCGTCGGCGGCATCGATGAGGCGAGCGCAGCCGCGGGTGTGGCGTTCTACGTCTCGGCTCTGCAGTTCGACGAGCGTGCCGTTGCCGCCAGGCACCATCAGGATGTCGAGCG
>CAZLHZ010000075.1:795-8350 GCA_964559285.1 uncultured Actinomycetes bacterium
AGTTCGACGAGCGTGCCGATCTCGCCCGCCCCAACGGGGTCTGGGACCTCGGCAGCGCCGAGGCATCAGAGATGGCCAAGCTCGCGGAAACGACGTACCGCGATGTGAATATCGGCCTGGCCAACCAGTTCGCGCGCTTCGCCGATCAGCACGGCATCGACGTGCACGCGGTCATCGACGCCTGCAACTCCCAGCCGTTCAGCCACATCCATCGCCCCGGCATCGCGGTCGGGGGTCACTGCATCCCGGTCTACCCGCGGTTCTACCTCTGGAACGATCCGCAGGCCACGGTTGTGCGGGCGGCCCGCGAGGCCAATGCCGCGATGCCGGCGTACGCCGTCTCCCTGCTCGAGACCGCCCACGGCCCCCTGGCAGGCCAGCGGGTGGCGGTCCTCGGGGCGGCCTACCGCGGGGGAGTGAAGGAGACCGCGTTCTCCGGGGTGTTCGACACGGTCGCGGCCCTGCGCCAGCACGGTGCCATTCCGCTCGTGGAGGATCCGATGTACGACGATGCCGAGCTCACCGCCCTCGGCTTCGAGCCGTATCGCGTGGGCGAGCCGGTCGACGCGGCGATCATCCAGGCTGACCACGCGGAGTATCGCCTCCTCGGGGCGGCTGACCTCCCGGCGCGCACCATCGTCGATGGCCGACGCGTGCTCGAGGCAGGCCGGTTCAGCACCGCGACGCTGCTGTCGATCGGAGCCGGACGATGACAATTCAAGCTTCGGCAGATGTGTCCCCTGCGGCCGTCATCCCGGACAGCGCCTCGGTGTGGCACCTCGCCCAGGTGCGGGAACGGGCGGTGCTCGGCGAGCGCGTCATCGTCGGCCGCGGTGCCTACATCGGCACCGGGGTGCCGGTGGGCGATGACTCCAAGATCCAGAACTACGCCCTTGTCTATGAGCCGGCCGTCGTCGGCCGCGGAGTGTTCATCGGTCCGGCCGCGGTCCTGACGAACGACCACAATCCGCGGGCGATCGCCCCGGACGGCTCGCAGAAGAGCGCTGCCGACTGGGTGCCGGTGGGAGTCACCATCCATGACGGCGCGTCGATCGGGGCGCGGGCTGTCTGCGTGGCTCCGCTCACCATCGGCCGCTGGGCGATGGTCGCGGCGGGGAGCACCGTCATCCGCGATGTCCCCGACTTCGGACTCGTGGCGGGCACTCCGGCCCGTCGCATCGGCTGGGTGAGCCGCGCTGGGCATCGCCTGGTGGAGGACGGCCAGCGAACCGGCGGGTGGGTCTGCCCCGCGACAGGTGCCCGATTCGAGCAGACCGCCGATGATGTCCTCGTGGAGACGACATGACGATGATCCCCGCCGCCCGCCCCCTCATCGGTGACGAGGAGCGCGCCGCCGTCGACCGGGTCATGCGCTCCGGCATGCTCGCCCAAGGCCCCGAGGTGGCGGCCTTCGAGTCGGAGTTCTCCACCGCCATGGTGCAGGGACGCCATTGCATCGCGGTGAACTCCGGCACCTCAGCGCTGCACCTGAGCCTGCTCGCGGCCGGGATCGGTGCCGGCGATGAGGTCATCGTCCCGTCGTTCACATTCGCGGCGACGGCGAACTCCGTCGCACTCACCGGCGCCACCCCGGTCTTTGCTGACATCGAGCCCCACTTCTTCTGCCTCGACCCGCGTGCGGCGGAGGCCGTCATCACGGAGCGGACGAAGGCGATCATGCCCGTCCACCTCTACGGTCACCCGGCAGCGCTGCGCGAGTTCGAGGCGATCTGCTCCGCCCGCGGACTGCTTCTCATCGAGGACGCAGCGCAGGCCCATGCCGCGTCCCTTGACGGTCGACCGATCGGCACCTGGGGAGCGGCGGCCTCGTTCTCCTTCTACCCGACCAAGAACATGACCGCGGGTGAGGGCGGCATGGTGACCACGGGTGATGACACGCTGGCCCGCACCGTCCGACTGCTGCGCAATCAGGGTCAGGAGCGGCGCTACGAGAATGAGATCGTCGGGCTCAACAACCGGATGACCGACATCCACGCTGCCATCGGCCGGGTCCAGTTGGGCAAGGTGGCCGGCTGGACAGCGCAGCGGCAGAGCAACGCGGCGTTTCTCAATGCGCATCTGGAGGGAGTCGTCGTGCCCCCGGTTGCGCCCGGGGCCGTGCACGTCTACCACCAGTACACGATCCGCACCCCCGGTCACGATCGCGACGCCTTCGCGGCCGCCCTCGCGGAGCGCGAGGTCGGGTCCGGGGTCTACTACCCGATTCCCAACCACCGGCTTCCGGCGTACAGCAGAACCGAGGACCTCCCGGAGACCGAACGTGCCGCCGCGGAGTGCCTCTCGCTTCCGGTGCACCCGGCACTGTCATCGGATGACCTCGAGCGCATCGTCGCCGCGGTGAACGACGTCGCGCGCGCTGGAGCCTGACATGGCGAATCTGCGCGCGGGACTCGTGGGCCTGGGGGCGATGGGTCGCAATCACGCGCGCGTGCTCGGCGAGCTCGAGGGCGTCACCCTCGTCGGGATCGCCGATCCGGTGGTGGCGGCGGCAGGCTCCCGCTCCGATGTCGTGGCGACGGTGGAGGAGCTCATCGCCCGGGGTCTGGACTACTGCGTGGTCTCCGCCCCCACCGCCCATCACGAGGACATCGGCCTCATGCTCGCCGAGGCTGGTGTGCCGGCGCTCATCGAGAAGCCGCTCGCGGTCACGCCGGAATCCGCTGAGCGACTCGTCGCGGCATTCGAGAGCCGCCAGCTCGTCGGAGCGGTCGGTCACATCGAGCGGCACAATCCGGCGGTGCGCCAGGCGCGACTGCGGATCGCCGACGGACTCATCGGTGACGTGCTGCAGGTGGCGACGCGTCGACAGGGCCCGTTCCCCGCGCGGATCGCCGATGTCGGGGTCGTCAAGGACCTTGCGACGCATGACATCGACATGACGGCGTGGATCGCGGGATCGGCGTACGACATGGTGATGGCGCAGACGGCCCATCGGGCGGGTCGCGCCCACGAGGACATGGTGAGCGTGGCCGGCATCCTCGCCGATGGCACGGTCGTCTCGCACCTCGTCAACTGGCTGTCGCCGTTCAAGGAGCGGGTCGCGGTGGTGACCGGCGAGCGGGGAGCCCTCATCGTCAACACGCTCACCAGCGACCTCACCTTCCATGCCAACGGTGTCGTGGCGACGGAGTGGGACAGCGTCGCGCAGTTCCGCGGGGTGAGTGAGGGCGATGTCATTCGCTACGCGTTCGCGCGCCCGGAGCCGCTGCGCGTCGAGCATGAGCAGTTCCGCAATGCGGTGCTCGGCGAGGAGAACACGAGCGTCACGCTGCGCGAGGGTCTGCGGACGGTCACGGTGGCCACGGCGATCCTCGCCAGTGCCGCCTCATCGGCGGCCGTGCGCATCAAGCCGGCGGGCTGATCTCCGGCTCAAGCCCGAGCGCGGTCGCGATCTCCGAGTGCGCCCCGCAGCCGTGGTCGAGGGTGACGACGCAGCCATCCACCGGGGACATCTCGTTGGCGCAGATTCCGAAGGCCTGACCCATGGGCCCGCCGATGGTGAGCAGGAATCCGCAGCTCGCACAGGGCGCAGGGGCGGACTTCGCGAGGGGAGCCTCCGGGCCGCGCGCCTCAAGCCAGCGGTCCGCAGCGTCGAGTCGGCCGATGTCCGAGAGCACCCGGATCCGACCCAGGCCGATCTCCCACATCCCGGGCATGAGCGGCGCGGGGGAATCAACACCCTCGAGCGCATCAGCATCGGTGAACCCGGGCACCAGACGCGGGTCATCGGCCGGGGTCAGCAGGACATCGCCCACGCCGAGATCACCGGGCAGGATCCGCTCCGACCAGGGCACCCATGCCGGGGCGAGGAGGCTGTCCGGGCCGGGCAGCAGCACGACCTCGTCGACAGTGATCGTCCGACCGCGGGGGACCCGGGCCACGGTCACGGCCCAGCGCCAGCCGCGGTAACCCTCCTGCAGGCACTCGAAGAGATGGGTGGCGACCCGCTCACCCTCGCTCAGCACGCCGAGGTGATCGCCCACGGCACCGGCAGGGGCGTCCGCCTCGGCGGCCGCTCGCGCCTCACCGAAGGCGGCCGCGCACACCATGTCGGGGTGCTCCGGGCTCACCGTCCCGAGGATGAGGCGCTCGTCGGTCACGACGTCCTCACGCATCCAAGTCGTCAGCGACGGCCCGCAGGACCGCGGCGGTCTTGCCCGCCATCCGGTCATCGGGGTAGCGACCGCGACGCAGCTGATTGGACATCGAGTCCAGCAGCTTGATGAGGTCCTCGATGATGACGGCCATGTCGTCGGCGGGCTTGCGGGTGCTCTTCGACACCGACGGTGCCGGTCCCACGACGGTGAGGCTGAGCGCCTGCTTGCCGCGGCGGCCATCGGCGACACCGAACTGAACCTGCGTGCCCTGCTTGATTGTCGTCACTCCGGCGGGCAGCGCCGAGGCGTGCAGGAACACCTCATCGCCGTCGTCGGACGCGATGAATCCGAACCCCTTCTCGGAGTCGTACCACTTCACCTTGCCGCTGGGCACAGTTGCTCCTCGGTGTGATGGACGGACTGTCGGGACGCTCGGACGGGCCGGAACCCTCCCGAAGGCTACCCGCCAACCCGGTCCCTGAGCCACCAGGGGAACTCGGTCAGGCTCGCCAGCACGACATCGGCCCCGGCTGACCGCAGGTCCGCGACCGAGGCGGCGCCCGTGGGGACAACGACGGAGGTGCAGTCGGCGGCACGTGCCGCAGCCACGTCACCCGGATGGTCTCCGACGTACGCCGATGCCCGGTGCTCCCGGAGGGCGACTCCCTTGGCCGCGCCGAATCGATCACCGACAACGACCCCGACGTGCGCGTCGAGTCCGGCCGCCGCCAGCACCGCCCAGGCGTGGTCGACCAGCTTGGCCGTGACCACGACGACCCCGAGGCCGTGGTCGGCAACTGACTTCAGGGCCTCGGCCGCACCGGGCAGGGCACAGGTGAGCGGAACCGCCACCTCCATGTTGTGGAGCCGAAACTCCGTGCGCAGCTGCTCGTGCGGGACCCCGCTGATCCAGCGCGGGAACACCTGATCGAGCGGCAGCCCCACGGTGGCGCGCAGGTCGGCGTCATCCGCATGAGCACCATGGAGTGCGAGCACATGTCCGATGGAGGCGACGATTCCCTCCGCGGTGTCGACGAGGGTCATGTCGAGATCGAAGCCGATGGTCTGCGACACGGTGCGCAGCCTACGCACGCGGGAGCCGAACCGTAGTCGCGCGGGTAACGTTCGCTTGTGACCTCCGAGGATCGGCCGCGAAGTCTGACGGATGATCTGCGCACGCGCAGTGACTCCGAGCTCGCCGAGCTGTTCCGGGAGCGACCCGACCTCGTGCGCTCCCAGCCCTCCGATTTCGGCCAGCTCGCCTCGTTCGCGGCCGGTGACCGGTCGGTGGCTCTGGCCATGGATCGGCTCGATCGGCTCGAGATGCAGGTGGCCGAGGTCATCTCCGCCGGCCCCGGGCGCACGACGCGCGAGGAGGTGGCGGCGGCCTTCGGCTCCGTCATGGACTGGATCGGCCTGCAGTCCGCCATCCTCGCGGCCGTCGACCGGCTGTGGATCATGGCACTGGTCTGGGGCACCTTCGATGAGTTCAGCCCGGTCGGCGCGATGCGCAAGCAGATCGGGACCTACCCGTGCCGTCTCGCGGCGTCCGTGGTCTCGGCCCATCGCCCCCTGCTGCGCAAGTACGCCCAGGAGCCCTCCACCCTCGACTCGACCCTCGTCGATGCCCCGCCCGAGGCGATCGCCGCCCTGCGCAAGCTCTCGTTCGACGGACCGACGGGGTACGTCGAGAACGCGGATCGCCAGGTGAGCATCGAGTCGGCTCGGTCCCCTGTCGAATGGCTGCTGGCCCGCGACCTGCTGATCCCCACCGGACCGACGACGCTCATCGTGCCGCGCGATGTGGCCCTGCACCTGCGCGGCGGTGTCATGATCCAGGATCCGGCGTACCCACCGCCTGATGCCGGAGCACCCGGGGTTCATGACGCGACCCTCGTCGACCGGACCGCCGGCATGCACGCCCTCGACACCATCGAGGCCGTGCGCGAGATGCTCGACCTGTGGTCGGCCGACCCGCCCGCGGTGCTGCGCAAGGGCGGACTGTCGATGCGCGACCTCTCGGCCATCGCGCGCACGCTTGATGTCGACGAGGCCACCGCGGCGCTGTGGGCCGAGGTGGCGAATGCGGCTGGACTGCTCATCGACGACCGCGAGGCGGAACCGCACTGGATGCCGAGCACGGACTACGACCTCTGGCTGTCGACGCCGCCCAATGAGCAGTGGGCGCTGCTCATCCGCGCCTGGCTGCGGATGACCTCCGAGCCCGGGCTGGTCGATGTGCGCGATGACTCCGGTCAGCGGCAGAACGCGCTGAGTCCGACGGTCGTCGTGCGTGAAGCCTCGGTGGTGCGCCGCGCGATGGCAGATGTGCTCGCGGCGCTCCCGGCGGGGGTTCCCGCGACGCCTGAAGGCCTGCGCGCGGGAGTGCGGCACCGCCGACCGCGCATGGCCGATGACCTCGTCGACTTCGTCACTGACGCATCGGCTCGGCAGGCCGAGATTCTCGGTCTCACCGGCATGGGCGCGATGTCCACCGCGGGCCGCGACATCCTCGCCGGCCACACTCCCGACCCGCTCATGCCGACGCCGGTCGAGGACATCGTCATCCAGGGGGACCTCACCGCCGTCGCCCCCGGTCCGCTGCGGCGTGATCTCGCGCGCGAGATGTCCCTCATGGCGGACCTGGAGTCCAAGGGGGCGGCCAAGGTCTATCGCTTCACGAGCGAGTCGGTACGCCGCGCCCTGGATGCGGGACGTGATGCGGCGGCCCTGCTCGGCTTCCTCACCTCGATCTCGCGCACGGAGATTCCGCAGCCGCTGGAGTACCTCATCGAGGATGTGGCGCGGCGCCACGGGAGCATCCGTGTTGGAGCGGCCGCGTCCTATGTCCGCAGTGACGATGTGGCGGCACTCACCGCGGCCCTCAGCGATCGTCGCGCCGCTGGGCTGGGATTGCGACGGATCGCGCCCACGGTGCTCATCTCCTCCGCGCGCGTGTCCTCCCTGCTCACCGCGCTGCGCGCGATCGGTCTGGCCCCGGTGGCCGAGTCACGCGACGGCGGCGTGCTCATCCATCGCAGTCCGGTGCATCGTGCGGCACCGCCACCGGATGTGGTCGCGGTCGTGGAGGAGTCGACGCTCGGCGGTGCTGAGTTCGAGTCCCTGCTCAGCCGCATCCTGCGTCGGTTGCGCAGTGGCCGCACCGCGACCGCGCGGTCCACGGCAGTCGTCTCCTCCGTCATATCCGAGGCCATCGAGATGGGCGTCACGCTGCGGATCACGCATGTGGACACCCGCGGTGTGCTCGTGACGGGGACGGTGACTCCGCAGCGCATCATCTCGGGCAAGGTCATCGGGGTGGAGGAGCGCACCGGCACGCGTCGACAGTTCGCCCTAGAGCGGATCACCGAAGCAGTCATCGCCGAGTCCTGAGGCATCGGGCCATCGTGCCGGATGCCTGTGGATGACGGACGACG